>JBCDLV010000093.1:0-10620 GCA_038744895.1 Bacteroidota bacterium
ACCTCCATCGACGGCGAGGGCTGGTCCGCCGAGCTGGCGATCCCGTTCCGCCAGCTTCGATTTCCCGACGACGACGAGCTCTCGTTCGGGCTCATGCTGCACCGCGGGATTCGGCACAAGAACGAGCGAGTGTCGTGGCCGGCCATCAGCCGCGAGGGATTCGGCGCAATCGCCCAAGTCTCGGAGTACGGCGTGCTGCGAGGGATTCGGGGCGTCCGTCGAGGGCTGAACCTGGAGGTTAAGCCGTACACGATCAGTGGCCTCCAACGGTCGAGACCAGACGATCTCTCGGAGCCGACTGGGAGCGCCAACGAGACCTACGACCTTGGGCTGGACGTGAAGTGGGGCGTGACGTCCAACCTTACCCTCGATGCTACGGTCAATACGGATTTCGCCCAGGTCGAGGCAGACGCGGCACAGATCAATCTGACTCGGTTCAGCCTGTTCTTTCCAGAACAGCGGGAGTTTTTTCTGGAGCGCGCAGGGCTCTTCGAGCATGGGTCGAGCCGCATCACGCAGACGTTTTTCTCGCGGCGCATCGGGCTCGACGAATCCATCCTCGCAGGGGCTCGCCTGACAGGCCAGGTCGGCCCCCTATCGGTCGGGCTTCTCAACATCGAGACGGGACCTCAGATTCCGAACACCTTCAGCGAGTTCAACACACCCAGCAAGCTGGACAACCTGTTCGGAGCCGCCTCGACCAACAACACGGTCGCTCGCGTGCGTGCCGACGTGCTCCCTCGCACGACGGTTGGCGGGATCGTCACCAACCTCGCCGACAGTACCCGTCGGAACACTGCGGTGGGCGTCGATGGGCAGATCCGGTTCGGCCAAAACAGCGAGATCAGCGGCTGGGCGACCCAGGTGTGGGACACCGCTGGCGAGAACAGCGCGGCGGGCCAGGTGCTGGCCCGGCTGGCGACGAACCGCGCCGGCGTGTACAGCGTGTTCTCGTCGGTCGGTCGGTCCTATGACCCCGCGCTTGGGTTCGTCAGGCGGCGCGACTACCGCCGGCTGGCGGGCGGCGGGTTCCTCAACACGCCCCTGGAGGGGACTCCACTGAACATCCAGCGTCTAGGCGGCGATCTGGACCTATCAGCACTTTGGAGCCTCGCTGGAGATCTCCAGTCATCGGAAGTCGAGATCGAAACCTTCAACGAGTTGATCGGCGGGGATGAACTCGGGTTCGGCGTCCGCCATGTGTTCGAGCGGCTCGATGAGGCGTTCGATGTCCGCAACGACGGGACGCAGGTCATTCCCGCCGACGACTACGGGTTCTGGCAGGCATTCGCCGGCGTGAGCACCGATTCAGGGCGCAAGCTGTACGGGGGCGTCGGCCTTCAGGCCGGTGGGTTCTTCTCTGGCTCCCGGTACGACATCGAGGCTGGGGTTGGCTGGCGGCCGTCGCCGGGGCTCGACGGAGAAGTAGGGATCGAGCACACCGTGATCGACATCGGCAACGGGCCGTTCACAGCCACGGTTGGGTCAGTCTCCCTCTCGACAGCCTTCAGCCGCGAGCTCTTCGGCCGGACGCTCGTCCAGTACGACAACTTCACCCGTAGGCTCCAAGCCAACGTTCGTGTCAACTGGATCCACACGCCGGGCAGCGACCTGTTCGTCGTGTTCAACACCAGTTACGGCATCGACGAGGACGATCCCTTCGATCCGCGTCGGTCGGTCGTCTTGCGCGACCAACTGGCGGTCGTCAAGCTGACCTATCTCGTACTGATCTAGCGCCAGCTGGCTTACGCCCGCGAGGCATCTACGCGCCAGCGGTGGAGGCTCCTGGGTCTGCACTCCCATCGAGGCCATCGCTGTCGGGCATCAACACACCGAGCAGGTCCGACGTCGTCGCCAGGATTAGACGTGCCCCGGTGGCCACGAGCTCATCCTCCGTTCCAAAGCCGCACAACACGCCGACCGCCTGTGCTCCGCCAGCGGCGGCCGTCTCCATGTCGACCGTCGTGTCGCCGATCACCAGGCAGCGCTCGGGAGGCACGCCCATCGCCTCGGCACAGTAGATGAGCGGGTCCGCAAAGGGCTTCATCCGTGGTGTGGTCTGGGCTCCCGCAACTGCTGCGAACCGGTCCAGCACCCCGTAGTGCTCCAGGAACGCGCGGATCCTGGGTTCGCTGCCCGTCGACATCGCGCTCAGTGGGAAGCGCTCCGACACCGAGATCAGCATCTCCTGGACGCCGGGCACCATGTCGTGGGGCACCGCATCCGCTGAGGCTGTGGGGTGCTCCGTGGCCCGCTGGCGCTGATCTCGGACACGGTCGAGCAACGCGCCGATCTGGTTCTTGACGGCTGCCAGTTCGTCGTCGAGTCCGAGGCGGTCGATGGATCCGTACACAGCGTTGACCGGGGTTTCTGCGCCCATTACGATCTGTCGCGCCAGCTGGGTGGCCCTCCGGCCACTCACGAGCGGCACAGCGTCCAGAATGGAGGCAATCTGTGCGACGAGGTGATCGTCGGTATCGGCGAGCGTTCCGTCGACGTCGAAGACCAACGCGTCGACACGGTTGAGGTCGAGGGGCATGAGATGGGCATGAAGGGAGACATACCTACGCGCATGGACGTGGAGGCCTTCCCGTGGGGCCTCCCGTCGAGGAAACATGCATCCGCCAGCGGGACGGCAGAAAAAGCAGGGCGTCCAGGGTTGCCCTACCCGTTGATAATCACTACACTCCGGGCACGGAGCCGGGTGTGGATAACTCTGTAACCGACTCCGTCGCTTCGGGATGCCCTCTCCCACCTCATTTACCGTTCACATGAACCGCCTCATCCCGACGATGGCGGCTGCTGCGGCCCTCGTGGGCCTCGGTGTCCTCCTCGTCTTCCAGCTCTAGACGCCCCGTGCGTCTGGCCCGCGAGCGCCGCCCGGCTTGTCCCGGCGGCGCTCGCTGCATTTAGTGGGGTTTCACGGTGTCGTTCAGGGTCAGGCCAGTCTGCCGGCAGACGATCCGCCGACCGACACTGGCCGCCAGCGGGCCTGGTCGCCAGTCGGTGTGTCGCGGCTAGCTTCCCACCCCCTGCTGCCTCGCCATGAGCCCGCTCGACTGGACCATCGTCGCCATCGTCCTCTCCCTCACCATCGGGCTGGCGGCATTGTTTGCGAGACGGGCTTCGAAGTCGACCGGCGAGTTCTTCGCCGGCGGCCGCCAGATGCCCTGGTGGCTGGCAGGAACCAGCATGGTGGCCACGACCTTCGCCGCCGACACCCCGCTGGCGGTGGCCGAGTTGGTGGCACAGTCGGGCGTCGCGGGCAACTGGCTGTGGTGGTACGCCGCCCTCGGTGGGATGCTGACCGTGTTCTTTTTCGCGCGCCTGTGGCAGCGCAGCGGCGTGCTTACCGACGTCGAGTTCGTCGAGCTGCGATACGCAGGGCCTGCCGCCGCGGCCCTTCGAGGCGTCAAGGCTGTGTACTTCGGGCTGTTTGCAAACGCTATCGTGATCGGCTGGGTGGTGCTGGCGATGACGACGGTGTTCCGGGTGCTTTTCCCAGACCTCACGGTTTTCGGGCGGTCGGAGCTGATGGGCCTCGACGCGCCGACTGTCGCCGTAGGCGGACTGATACTGCTGGTCGGCCTGTACGCGCTCGTATCCGGGCTGTGGGGAATCGCCGTGACCGATGCATTTCAGTTCACGCTCGCGATGATTGGCTCCGTGGCCCTCGCATGGTTCGCACTCGACCTGCCTGAAGTCGGCGGCATCGCCGGGCTGAAGGCTGCGCTCCCTGCCGACGCCTTCCGCTTCACTCCCGTGCTAGGGAATCCCGTCGAGGGCGCGGCCACGTTGGCCCTGTCCGGCGTCGCGTTTGCGGCCTACCTGGGCGTGCAGTGGTGGGCTAGCTGGTACCCAGGCGCGGAGCCCGGCGGCGGCGGCTACGTGGCACAGCGCATGCTCTCGACCCGCAGCGAGACCGATTCCGTTCTGTCGGTTCTCTGGTTCACGATCGCCCACTACTGCATTCGCCCGTGGCCGTGGATTCTCGTGGGCCTGGTCGCGCTCGTCCTGTATCCCGGCCTTGAGAAACCCGGCGAGGGCTACGTGATGGTCATGCGCGACGCCTTGCCTCCTGGACTGCTCGGTCTGCTGTTCGCGGCGTTCCTAGCCGCGTTCATGTCCACCATCTCGACACAGCTCAACTGGGGGACGAGTTACCTGGTCAACGACCTGTACCGACGGTTCGTCGCGTCGGACCGGAGCGAGCGACACTACGTCCTCGTGTCGCGGATCTTGACGTTCGTCTTGGCCGTGGGCGGGTTCCTGCTGGCGACGCAATTGGAGTCCGTCTCTGGCGCCTGGGGGCTTCTGCTGAGCGCGTCCGCGGGCATGGGACTCGTCTTGATCTTGCGCTGGTACTGGTGGAGGATCAACGCCTGGAGCGAGCTGGTGGCCACCGTGGCCCCGCTGGTCCTGGTCGCACTCCAGCTGATCCCGGGGGTGCAGGTGCCATTTTTGACTTCGGAGTTCCCGACCAACCTGTTCGGCATCGCAGGCATCACGACCGTGCTCTGGCTCGGCGCCACGTTCCTCACGAGGCCGACGCCAGACGGCGCACTGGACACCTTCTATCGCCGTGTGCGGCCCGGTGGCCCCGGATGGCGCCCGGTGGCCGCGCGCAACAGCGACGTGGAAGCCGACAGCGGACTCGGGCGGCTCGCCATCCAGTGGATTCTCGGCAGCGCTGCGGTCTACGCGACGCTGTTCGGGATCGGGTGGCTCATCTTGGGAGACACGCTCCAAGGCGCGGCCACCTTGGTGGTCTCGCTCGGCGCGATCGCCGTCCTCGTTCGGTCGCTTCGCCAGCAGGCAGGCTCCGTCAGCGCGTGACGGCGACCCGGGAGATCGCCTGCTCCTCGCCCGTGGTCACGCGGATGAGGTAGAGCCCGTCGGCTGCGCCAGCGGTGTCCCAGCGGAGAGCCGGATAACCAAGCGGCAGCGACACGCCATCGGCCAAGACGGCGACCCGGCGCCCGCGGACATCGTAGACCTCTGCCGTGACCTGCGCGTCGTCGGGCAGCGCCAGCGGAATCGTGACGATGTCCCGGACAGGGTTCGGGAAGGGGGCATCGATGCGGAGCTGGGCCGGGCGCGGAATGACCACGAGGGGCACCTCGACAGACACACGGGCCTGGTTGGGGTCGTTGGTAAGGATTTCGAGAGCCTGGGCGTAGGCCCCAGGCTCCACCAGGCGGGAGTCGACGCGGATGGCGAGGCTCACCGTCTGCCCGGCCTCCACGACGCCGGAGACCGGCTCCACCGACGTCACGTACACCGGCAGGCTTTCGAGGTCCACCTCGAACGTGAGCGGGCCATCGCCGACGTTGGCGATGGTCGTCTCAGACTCTGCCGTCAATGACTGGACGATGGAAACGCCCTCGACGGGTGGGGGCGCCCCGATCTCTGGCTGCCCGGCGACGGCGTACGCGACGTCGATGCGGTAGCCATTTTCCACGCCGTTCTCGGCGCTCGTGACGAGTCGGTCTCCGCCCAATGGGTTCTCGGTCCCGCCAGCGGTGACCTGGACCTGAACGACCTCCGACTCTCCCGGATTGACGACCGGAAGCGACGCCGCGGAGAACGATCCGCCGATTCCACCCAGTTCGGTCAGGCGAATCGGAGCATCGTCCGTGTTGGTCACCCACAGATCGATCGTGCGGGTCTGCCCGCTGGCGAGGCCTGCGAAGGCCGACTCTGGGACGGTCGCCAGCAGGTAGCCTCCTGCGACAATCGTGGGCCGGAACTGCGCCATCAACGCCCTCGCTCGCTCCACCTGGCCCGGCGTGAACTCCACCATGCAGACGTCGAAGGAGTAGTCCATGTAGTTGTTGAACGGATCCTGCCCAGGATCCGCCGGGCACGAGTCTCGGGACGTCGGGCACCCAGAGGTCGGAGACCGCTGCTGGGGCGTGTCGGCGACGCCGTCGTTCGGCTCGCTGCATCCGCCTGCGAACGTGTGCGCGAGGCCGACCCAGTGGCCCACCTCATGCGTGCCTGTGTGGCCCAGGTTGTACGGGACGGCATCTCCTCCCGGCATCGAACTGTCCAGGATCACCATGCCATCGTCGATGTCCGTCTCGGAGCTCGACCTCGGCAGGCTGGCCCAGCCTAGAAAATCCTGCCCCAACGAGGCTGTGTAGACGTTGAGCACGCGCGCCGGGTTGAGCGCGAGAGAGTCTTTCATGGCCCGCTCCGCTGGCGAGTCGAACGTGAGGCCGTCGTACCAGTCGGCGTTGTCGATGCGCTGCACGAGCGCGAGCGCAAACCGATACCCGAAGGCCTGGTACGCTGAGTTGAGCGTGTCCATCTGCGCTTGGATCCGGTCATCCGGAACGTCCCCGCGCGTCCCATCCGTGATGACGTGCATGGCCACCGGGATGGTGACGGTCTCGTCCACCGACAGCCTCAGCGCCGACTCTGATCTGAACCGTTCGACGATCCGCGCCTGCTCCAGCAGGTCGGAGATCGGCGGATCCTGCGTGGCGCACGTCCGGCCGGGGTGCCCCGCGTGAAGGACCGCTGGCTGGGCTACCGCCGGGGCGCCGACGAGAAGCGAGAGAAGTAGGAAGCGGTGCACAGGCTCCTGGTTCGTTGGCTCTAACCTACGCGTGGGGTCCCTCCGTTCGTGCCAACGGGCCACCGGGGTGGCCCGGCTGTGACGCTAGTTTGACGGCCGCGAATCACACGGACTCATGCGCATCCTTCTCGCCTCCCTCCTGCTCGCCGCGAGCGCCACCGCTGGCGCTGCACAGACGGACGACCGACGGCCGCCGCTGTTCGTGCTCCAGGACGACGACAGCAAGGTCTACCTGCTCGGGTCTGTGCACGTCGTTCCAGAGGGGACGCTTCCCCTCCCGAATCACGTGGAGGAGGCCTACGCCGAGGCGTCCGTGCTCGCCTTTGAGCTCGACCTCGATGCTGCGCAGGCGGGCGCCCAGGGCATGATGGTCGCGGCGACAGACGAGGAGACGATTGCCGAGTCTCTGTCCCAGGAGCAGAAGACGACGCTCAACGACGCGCTGACTGGCCTCGGGCTCCCTGCTGGCGCCTTCGACACGTTCGAGCCCTGGTTCGGGGGCATGACGTTTGGGGTGCTTGCCCTTCAGCAGTCCGGACTACCCGTCCAGGCCGGCGGCGTCGACGCCCACTTCTTCGACCGTGCCAAGACCGACGGCAAGGAGCGGATCGCATTCGAAACCGTCGAGCTCCAGACTGCCGCGTTCGACGATCTCTCCACCGAGAGCCAGGTCGCCTTTCTGATGGAGTCGGTGTCCTCGCCTGTCGAGAACCTCAACGCCGACTTCGCCGCGCTGCTCGATGCCTGGGCCACCGGGAACGACGACCGGCTGGCGGGGCTGATGAGCGACGGCATGACGAGCCCCGACGTATTCGAGGCGCTGCTGGTGACGCGCAACCGCGCCTGGATTCCGCAGATCGAGTCCCTGCTGGCGCGGGACGAGACGGCCTTCGTCGTGGTCGGCGCCGGCCACCTGGTCGGCGAGGGCAGCGTGGTCGAGATGCTCCGCGAGGCGGGCTACACCGTCGAGCGGCTCTGACCTGCGCCTCCTAGGCAGCATCGAGCGGCGTCACGAGGCGCCCGGCCGAGTGCCCGTGCATGGCGTCGCGAAGGGCGAACGCCAGCGTGGTGATGACCAGGCCGGCGTTGGCATTCGACTCGACCGCGTCCGCGGCCTCCTCGACCACCGTCGCCATCGCATCGAGGTCCGCATCGGGGAGTGCCGCGACGAACTTCTCCACGGCACTGGCCTGGTCCACGTTGACGATCGCATGGCTGGCGCCGGCGCGCACGAGCACCAGGTCGCGGACCCACACGGCCACCAGGTCCAGCCAGCCCTTCATCCCCTCGCGGCCCAGCTTTTGGATGTCCTGCACGAGCGGTGCGATCCGCTCGGGGCGCCCCGTGAACGCCTCGCGCACGAACTGGAGCGCCAGCGCGCGGTGGGCTTGCATGGACTCGCTGCCGTGGATCTCCAGCGCCTTCGTAAAGGAGCCATCAGCCATGCGCGCCAGCACGCCGGCCTCGTCTGCTGAAACCTCGGCGCGGGCCACCAGGGACGCCTCGACGGTCTCCGGCGCCAGCGGATCGAAGCGGACCCGTTGGCAGCGCGACAGGATCGTCGGCAGCACGTTCTCGACGCGCTCGGCGGTGAGAATGAGCACGACGCGAGCCTCGGGCTCCTCAAGCAGCTTGAGCAGCGCGTTCGCCGCCTCCGTGCGGATCCGGTCGGCCTCGGCCAGCACGCCGATGACGCGGCGCCCCTCGACGGGCACGAACGACATCTCGCGACGGAGCTCCTCCATCGGGATGCGCCGGTGCATGACCTGCTTGTTGCTCGGCCCGTCGCTGCCGAGAGCAGCCCGCTGGCGATAATCGACCGGTGCGTACGGCTCGCGGGCAAGCGCCGCCAGCCGGTCCGCATAGTCGCTCGGTCGGTCGTCCTTGTCCGCGCCGGAGCTGACTTTCGGAAACGGCAGGTACACGTGGAGGTCGGGGTGCACCAGGCGGTTGGTCTTGGTACAGGCGAGACACGACCCGCAGGCACCGTCTGCCGGCGCGTTGGGCGTGCCTCGGCGCTCGCAGAGCAAGGCCCGGCCGAACGCCAGCGCTGCCGCCCTCGGCCCCGAGCCGGCCGGCCCGTGAAACAGGTACGTCCCCGCCACGCGCCCGCTGGCGAGGGCATTCTTTAGCGTGTCGACCGCTCGGTCTTGTCCGATGACGCGGCTCCAGGACATGAGGCGAAACGAGATGCGATGGGAAGATGCCAGTCGTCGCGGGTTGGCGCCAGCGGAGCAGCGATTTGCCCGCAGGGCGTGTCAGGACGACGACGGGGCACCTGGCCGGATGGGCAGCGACACCGTGATGGAGTAGTCGTCCGCGCCCTGAGCCGTCCAGAACGCGCGACCGCGGTCGTTGAGCGCCAGCACGCCGGCCTGGAGAGCGAGAGCACCCTCGGCCTCTCCCCAGGCGCGCGCCTCTCGCAGCATATCGCTGCCGAGGCCGCTGCCTCGCGCGTCCGGGCTCACGTACAGGTCGGTGACGTGCACGATGAGGCTCTGCCGGTACAGCGGCGCGGGCTCGTACAGATGCGCCGTGAGCAAGCCCACGGCCTCTCCCCGGTCCACCGCCAGCCACACGCGACTCGACCGGCTTCGCGTCCAGTCTCGGAAGTCCGTCGTCCACCGGCTGGCGGCATCGTCGGCGAGCCGGTAGCGCGGGTCGCGGGCTTCATGCTCGCGATGCAGCGCCTCCCAGAGAGGGAACGCGACCGGAAGATCCGACGGCTGTGCCTCGCGGACGACGATGCTCATGCCGAGTTGCCGATCCGGCCCTCCGCCTGGAGCAACTCCGCGTTGAGGATCGCGCCGCCAGCGGCACCGCGAACCGTGTTGTGGCTGAGCACCATGAACTTGACGCCCAGCACGGGGCAGTCCTGCACGCGCCCGACCGAAACGGTCATGCCGCCTCCCAGGTGGACGTGCGTCCTCGGCTGGGGTGCAGTCTCGGCCTCGTCCAACACGATCGGGCGCTCTGGTGCCGTCGGAAGGTTGCGATCGGCGAGCGGGCTCGTCCACATGCGAAGCACGTCGGCCACATCGGCCCCGCTGGCGGGCTGTGCGAGACGCACCGAGACAGCCTCCAGGTGGCCGTCCACCACCGGCACGCGGTTGCACTGGGCAGAGACCACGATCTCCGCGTCCGCCACGCCGTCATCCGCCAGCTGGCCCAGAATCTTACGCGTCTCGACGGCCATCTTCTGCTCCTCGCCGCCGATGTACGGGACCACGTTGCCGAGGGCATCGAGCGACGGCACGCCTGGGTATCCCGCCCCGCTCAACGCTTGCATCGTGACGACGTGCACGGCTTCGACACCGAAGGCATCGTGGATCGGCTTCAGGGCGAGCGCCAGCCCGACCGTCGAGCAGTTGGGGTTGGTCACGACGAAGCCCCCGCTGGCGCCCCAGTCCTGGCGGTCGATGAGCGCCGTGTGGTCCGGGTTGACCTCTGGGATGAGGAGCGGCACCGTCGGGTCGAGCCGGTAGTTGCGGGCGTTCGAGACGACCGCGTACCCGCGCCGCGCCCAGTCGGCTTCGACGTCTCCGGCCACGGCGGCGTCGAGTCCGGAAAAGACCACGTCACACGCGGGCGACGCGTCCACGCCCTCCACGACCAGGCCGCCGACGCGCGGGTCGAGCGGCTCGGGCTGGAGCCACCGCGCGGCCTCGCGATACGGCTTTCCAGCCGAGCGCTGGGAGGCAACCACCGACACCACCTCGATGGATGGGTGGCGCGCGAGGAGCCGAATGAACGTCTGTCCGACGGCGCCGGTGGCGCCCAAGACAGCCGCGCGAAGACGACCAGGGGAAGACATGGCAGAGCGAAGGGATCGAAGCCCTGAGGTACGCCCGCTGGCGCGCGTCGTGCCTTCTCTTCCCCGTCACAAACCCAGAGGCCAGGGGCGTCGATAGCTTCCGCGCTCACCCCCCGACGTTTCATGGCCCGCCTCATCGATGGCAAGGCGATCGCCGCTGCCGTCCGCGCCGACGTTGCCGAGGGCGCCACGGCATTTCAGACGGCTTACGGACGCCAGCCGA
>JBCDLV010000094.1:0-10538 GCA_038744895.1 Bacteroidota bacterium
CCTCGTCGACATCGCAGCTGTCGCGACGTCCGCTGGCGAAGTGCCGGTGTTCGTGGACTCGACGTTTGCCACGCCAGTACTCCAGCAACCGCTGGCGCTGGGGGCTGCGCTTGTGATGCACAGCGCGACCAAGTTCATCGGTGGCCACGGCGACGTGCTGGCGGGGGCAATCGCGTGCTCGGCCGCGTGGGCCGCCCGGTTGCGCCTGGTGCGCATTCTCACCGGCGGGGTGCTGGCGCCCCAGGGAGCGTACCTGCTCCACCGCGGACTGGCGACGCTCCCGCTGCGGGTTCGCAGGGCTGAGGCGACGGCCATCACACTCGCGGAGCGACTGCGAGAGCACGACAGCGTCGGGGCCGTCTACCATCCGAGCGTGCCCGGTCGCGATCCGCGGAGGCTCGTGGGGTCCCAGATGAGCGGACCTGGCCCGATGCTCTCGTTCGAACTCCTGGATGCCGACGGCAATGCCGATGGTACCGATGCTCATGCCGCCGCCTCCCAATTTCTCCGGTCCGTCCGGCTGGCGACGCCAGCGGTGAGCCTCGGCTCGACGGATACGCTCGTTCAGCACCCGGCCGGGCTGACGCAGCGCGTTGCGTCGGGCGACGCTCGCCAGCGGGGTGGCATCACGGCCGGGCTCGTCCGCGTGTCGGTCGGCCTGGAGCATGCCGACGATCTGTGGGATGATCTGCGCACCGCGATCGAGTCCTCGCGAGTGGCCTAACCCGTCTCGACAGCCCAGCTGTCACTGAGGCGTTCCGGAGTGGCCGGGTGTGGACCCGTGAAGCGTCTGTGGTGCAAAGACTGACTTTGCACGCACGCCGTTCTGGCCGCGTCTCTTCAGTGGCCCAGAACAGAACACGGAGGACGATAGAAAACCCAAGTGTTACGGAACTCTCATCCAAAGGCCCGATAGGATGGTGGTTCAGCTTGGGGCGGCTCCAGGGCATCCCCTATCTTCGCGGGCTGGCGCGGAACCGCGCCGTCGCACCATTAGACCCCCCACCGACCGATGTACGTACCGCGCAGTCAGCGGATGCTCGACCAGTATCTCCAGGAGATCGGCCAGACGCCGCTTCTCACGCCGGATGAGGAGGTCGATCTCGCTCAGCGTATCAAGCAGGGCGACCAGCTTGCCCTCCACAAGCTTGTCCGCGCGAACCTCCGGTTCGTGGTCTCGGTCGCCAAGAAGTACCAGGGGCAGGGGCTGTCCCTCGCAGACCTCATCTCGGAGGGCAACTACGGCCTCGTCAAAGCCGCCCAGCGCTTCGACGAGACGCGTGGCTTCAAGTTCATCTCGTACGCCGTCTGGTGGGTCCGCCAGTCGATCCTCAAGGCCCTGAGCGATCAGGTGCGGACGGTGCGCCTGCCGCTCAACCGCGTCGGCACGCTCTCCAAGATGCGGAAAGCCAGCGCGCGCCTGGCGCAGCAGCTCGGCCGCCCGCCGACGCCCGACGAGATCGCCAAGGAGCTCGACCTCAAGGAGGAGAAGGTGGTCGAGGGGCTCCAGCACTCGCGCCACAGCCTGTCGATGGACGCTCCGTTCGACGACGACGATGGCAACAGCCTCCTCGACGTCCTCGCTGACGACAACTTCGAGCAGCCCGACGAGGACCTCACCAACGAAAGCCTCAACATCGACATCGAGCGCGCGCTCGCGACGCTCCATCCCCGTGAGGCTGAGATCACGCGTCTCTACTTCGGGATCGGCCACGAGCAGCCGCTCACGCTCGTCGAGGTCGGACAGCGATTCGGGCTCACCCGTGAGCGCGTCCGGCAGATCAAGGAGAAAGCCCTCCGGAAGCTTCGCCAGAAGCACCGCCGCGAGGAGCTCGTCGCGCACCTCAACTAGCGCACCTCGACCTGAAGTACCCCGTTGGCGCTCGGCGCCAGCGGAAGCCCGAAGGAGGCCCAGCCGGTTTACACTGGCTGGGCCTTTGTTGTGTGCGCCAGCGGGGCTGTTGTGTGCGCCAGCGGGGCTGTTGTGCGCGCCAGCGGGGCTGTTGTGCGCGCCAGCGGGGCTGTTGTGCGCGCCAGCGGGGCGATCTAGAACGCCCGCCGGCTGCTCTCGTTCGAGGCTGCAGGCGTAGGCACGAGGTCTGTCCGCCACGTCCCACTCGGCCCGTCCGGTAGGTACCCGCTGGACCGTCCAGGCGTCTGGCCGCCATACGTCCGGGCATCGACCACGCGGATGAGCTGGCCGCCTTCTCCAGAGTCCGAGTAGAAGGCGACCAAGAACACGTCTCCGGACACCTGAGGCAACTCGAGGCCACCGGGCGTCTCCGGCGCTATGGCAAACGACCCTGAGCCCGCGACGTCGATGGCGCGGAAGTAGCCTCTCGGGTCGCTGAAGGCTTGCAGGCGCTGCACTTGGAACCCGCTGGCGGCTGCGGCCTCGACGAATCCGTCGGTTCCCTCTGTGTACAGTTCGTTGATGTAGGCCGCTTGCCCGTCGATCCGGTTGGCCTCGCCAGGCGTCGGGATCAGGCTGCCTTGGAAGATGTCTGGCCCCCCCTGGGGCAGGCGGAACGAGAGCCCGTCCGGAAAGGAGCCGTGGGTCTGGCCTGGCTTCGTCGCCTCGACGAAGAGGCGACGGAGTTGATCGCCGGCTCGGTTGTAGAGCCCAAGCGTCTGGCCCTCGCGGAGCGAGAACTCCAGCGGGACGACTGTGTAGCCCTGCGCCGGGACCAGCACCTCGAACGGCAGCGTCTGCTTGCGAGGCTCCTGCCTGTCCTCGGAAAGGCTGTACCCCTCCATGCGGACGGGCGAGAACAGCGGGTTGTAAAGCTCCACCCATGCGGAGGTGCCCGTCCGGACCTCGTTGAGTGCGATAAAGGACGCTGCCTCCTGGTCCGTTGAGAATCCGGACGACACCTGCACGTTGGGAGACGGCACCCAACTGGCGACCGACCGGTACCCGGCCCCGATGAACCCGAGCCCGCCGTCCACGTTGGAAAACGTGCCCGGCTCGACCAACGCGTCGGGGTCCAGGGACGGCGGGTTCCAGTTGTCGTCGACTACGAACCCCACGTACTGTGCCGACAGGAGCCTGCTTCCCAGCAGGCCCTGTTCGGTCAGCGCCCGGCGAACCGACGACACAAACGGAATTCTGGCCGTCCACACACCCGGAGACGTCTCCTCTGGCGCCTCGTCGAGCCGGACGAGGACGGTCCGCGTTGCGCCCGACGCCAGGCCAGGCACACGGTCCACGATCAGGCGAAAGCTTCCCGCCAGCAGGCGTGGTGCCCCCTCGTACCGAATCGGGTACCGCACCTCGCCGAGCGAGAACTCCGCCACCCCCACCGCTGGCGCGATGATGGGCGGGATGGCCGTCTCGGCCGAAGAGACGTCTCCGTCCGGGGACGTCGCCTCGATGCGAATGCGCGTGCCGGGCGTCGGCGTGTAGTCGGCGACGAAAATGGTCCCTCGCGTTCCGTTTGTAAACGTCACGACGGTGTCGCGCCAGGAGGTGACGGCGCCTGTCCCGAGGTCCGTCGAGGTGACTGTGGCGTCGACGAAGACGGAGTCGCGGAGCGTGGCCGTGATGGGCACTACGCGAAGGGCCTGCTGATCCAACGTCGGGTCGAGGTAGCCGTACATCGAGTACGGTAAGTCCTCGTTGAGCGTGGGGTCGACCTCATCCTCGCAGGCCGAGATCGTAAGCGCCAGCAGGGCGAGAAGCAGGGGGCGGAGCGGTCTCACAGGGCGCGTCGGGAGCTGGCGTTGGGGGTGCCGCGTGTAGGTTGGAGGTCTGGCGTCCACACGCCGTCGGGCGCCTGGGGCAGGTAGCCTACCGAGCGCCCGGCGGACTGGCCGTCGTAGCGCCGCGAGTCGACGACGCGGATCTGGAAGCGACGGTCGAGGTCGATGGGAAGGGGAGGCGCCCCGTCGGGAACGAGGGGCTGTCGGATCCGGCGATCGTCGAAGAACACGAGGAGCTGGACGGTGTCCCCGATCTGGGGTAGGACGAGCCCTGGGTCTTCCTCGTCTGCAACCCCGTACCCGTTGGCCCCTGTGGGCCGAACCTTGCTGGACACGTTCCAGAGAGCGCCGGGCGGGGCGCCCTCGCTGATGACCCGGATGGAGTCCAGCCCAGCCCGCACCGTGACGGTTTCGACCCAGCCTTGGGTGCCCTCGGTGTACACCTCGTTGATGTACGCGACGTCGAGCCCGAACTCGTTCGGCGCATTCGGCGTCGGGGTGAGGGGGCCTCGGTAGATGTCGTAGATCCGCTCCTCCAGCCCAATGGTGCGCCGGACGATGCGCGAGCGACCGTCCGGGTACGACCCGTACGTGTACCCGCCGTCGCCCTCGTCGGGCAGTAGGGGAAGTAGAGGAGTGTTCAGGACAAGGTCTTCTGCGCGGCCGTACAACGCCAACTCGGGACGCTGCTGGGACGCGCTGTATTCGAAGTCCAACGGGTGCACGTAGTAGCCTCTGGCCGGCACGACGACGTCACCCACGAACGGCTGGAGGCGCGGCCTGGATGCGTCGTTGGTCAGGCTGTACCCGCGCAAGCTGATGTCTGCTTGGGTGGGGTTGTAGAACTCCACCCAGCCGGCTTCATTCGTGATCGGGTTGTTGAACCTGATCTCGTTCAGCACGAGCGCCTCGGCGGCGTCTGTGCTCACGGGAAACCCTGCGGCTCGCGCGGCTGCGCTGGAGGGCAACCACTGAACGGTCGTCGTGTACCCGGATCCGACAAAGCCCAGCCCGGCGTCTACGTTGGAGAACGTACCCGGCTCAGCCAGGGCATCGGGATCCAGAGACGGTAGGTCCCACCCCTCGTCGGCGACGAAGAAGCTGTGCTCGGCCGAGACGATCCCGAGGCCTGTTCCGAGCAGCCCCAGCCGCTCCAGCTGGCGCCGGATGGCGCTCACGAACGGTACGTCCACGACCCATGTACCGTCGGCGACTCGTTGCGGCTCGTTGCGGATGGGGATCTCGATGCGACGGAACGTCCCGGGCGGGTCGTCGGGGTGCCCTCCGACCGTGATGGAGAACGCGCTCCGCACGATACGAGGCGCCCCAGTGATCTGGACCGGGTACCCGATGTCGCCTCCGACGATCATCTCTTGACCCACCACGGGCTCAGAGATCGACGGCACGGAAACCGTCGCCGTCGAGACGGCACCGTCGGATCGCTGGGCATCGACCTGGATCGTCGACCCCGGGCGCGGCGTGAAGTCTGCCACGAACACGTGGCCGATGGAGCTGTCGGCGAACGTCACCAGCGAATCGCGCCAGCGGAGGGTCTCTCCGGTTTCGAGGTCTGTCGATGAGACCGCGGCGTCGATGGACACCGAGTCCGCATTGATTGATTCTGCAATGGGGACGACGCGGATGCCTTGCCGGTCAGCGGTGGGGTCGAGGTACCCGTAAAGCGAAAACGGCACGTCGAGGCCCAGTGTGGGGTCAACGGAGTCCGAGCAGCCAACCCAGGACCCGCTGGCGAGAGCCGCGAGTGCCACGAGCGTGGCTATTCGTGTGAGACGGTCTCGCATCACCCATTCACCTCCAGCTTGAGACCAAACGACGGGATCAGCGGCAACTGGTCGACGCGCTGCAGCGTGAAGGTGTCGTAGTAGAACAGGTTGCGGCGGTCGTAGGCGTTGATGAGCGAGCCCTGGACGGTCAGGTCGAGACCGTTGGAGAGCGCGAACGTACGGTCCGCCGAGAGGTCCAGCCTGTGGAACGTCGGCAGCCGTCCATTGAAGGGACGCTCGTAGATGACGCGGGCCAGGCCTGGGTCCGAGAACACGTCAGGGGGAGTGTTGGCAGGCAGGAACCGGTCGAACCCGAGCGCTCGCGTGAACGGCAGGCCCGAGCCAAACTGAAACCGGGCGGCGAGGTCCACGCCAAAGAGGGTGCCCGAGACTAGGCCGTTGACCTGATGACGGCGGTCGTGAGGCGGATTGTACCGAAGCTCCTCTTCGCCGTACCACAGCTGGAGATTCGGCCCTTGGGCGTCGTACGTGACCTCAGAGAGCCCATAGCTGAGGTACCCGTAAAACGACCCGTTCCGCACCTCGAAACGAGTGTCTAGGCCGTAGACCTCTCCGGTGGCAGGCTGCGTGCCCGTCGTGAAGCGCGGGAAGGCCGTCCACTCGGCCACCTGGAGGTTGTCGAGCAGCTTGGCGTATCCCTCCACGACGAACTCCAGTCCGGGAACGGGAGCTACGCGGTAGCCTGCGACAGCGTGCCACGCGGAAGGGACCTCCCCATTTCGTGCCCGCGTCCATGCCGTAAACACGTTGGCAACGTCGCGACGGTCGTTCACGCCGACGACCTCCTGGTGGTACAGACCTCCCGCTGCCGAGAGCTCATGGACCCCGGAGTTGAACACGATTCGGGCACGAGGCTCCAGGTAGTTGCTCCCGCCGTTGGGGTAGCTCGCCAGTCGAACACCGCCTCGAATCGCGAGTCCACCGATCCGGACTTCAGGCTCGATGTAGGCACCGGACTCGGTGAAGAACTCCTCGTCGCCGAGCTCGCCCGGACGGTCCAGCGAGGACTGGAGCCGGTTCGTGCGGACAAACAAGCCGCCGTAGATGTCCACCGACGGCAAGTAGTAGGTCAGGTTGACCTCGGTCGAGAGGCGGCCGATCGACGACGACCGAAGGGCGACATCTCGGTCTGGAGCCTGCCCCTGCTCACTGTTAAGCTCGCTGGCGTTGACCAGGATCTCTGCCCGCAGCGCCGATACCGTGGGTAGGTAGAGGAAGCGGAGTCCAGCCGCCGTGTTGCGGTAGGCGACCTCCTCGGGCGCGAGGCCCCCGACGTCCTCGCCGATGGTCCCGCGGTCGTAGGTGTGGATCCCCTGGACGGAGAACTGTGCGCTCGGTCCTACGATGCCATGAACCTTGCCAAACACGTCTCCAAAGGAGAACGGCAGGTCTCGGTCCACCAAGCGTGAGGCGCCCTGCTCAACCACGCTCACGCGGCCGGATGTCATGAACGAGACCGACCCTGGGACGATGGGCCCTTCCAGGCGTGCCGCGCTCACAAACGGGGCCACCGACGCGGCCGCCGCGAACTGCTGCTTGTTGCCGTTCCGCGTTTGCACGTCGAGTACGGAGGATACCTGGCCTCCGTACTGGGCCGGGTAGCCGCCAGCGTACAGGTCTGCCCCTGCCAGGATGTCGCTCGGGAATGCCGAGTAGAAGCCGAGGACGTGGAAGGGCTGGTACAGTGCCATCCCGTCAAGCAGGACCAGGTTCTGGCTCGGCTCGCCACCGCGGATGAAAAGCTGGCCGCCGCGATCCCCGGTCGTGACGACGCCGGGCGTCGTGGTCAGGTACGTCGCGAGATCACCAGACACATCTGGCGCTGGGACGATGTCGATGTCCCTCGGATCGATGGCCTGGACCCCCGCCGTCACGCGAGCACCGCCCCCCGTTCGCTCTGCATCGACGACGACCTCGAAGCCGGCATCCGCCAGCGGGAGGGCGACATCGTACGACCGAATGCCCGCACCCAACTCCAACGTATCCGTCAGAGTCGCATAGCCGACGTAGCTGACCCGGACGAGGTAGCGGCCCTGCGCCAGCCGTGGGATCACGTAGAGACCGTCCGTGTCGGTGGCCCCACCACGAGGGTCCCCGCTGGCGCTGCCGTCAGCCGCGATCGGCTGCGCGAGCACGGTCGCTCCGATGAGCGGCTGCCCGTCGTTTTCTCCAGTGACAAACCCTCGGAGTCCCGAAGACTGTGCGACGACGGGGACAGCCGCCAGCAGGACAGCGAGGGGGAGAAGCGAACGGAGCATGCAACGACGTGGAGAGGCGTCGCCAAGCTACAGGGCCACGTCTTCTCGAGGCATGGCAGAGGGAGTGCCCCGGTCCAGAGATCTCAGCCCGGATCGATTGTCCCATGGTGTACCTCAGCGATCGACCCCAAGAGCTGGCGCTCGGCAGAGGACAGCTGTCGATTCCGACGGGACATGACGGCCTCGGCTACCCGGAAGGCTTTCTCGGTGCGGTACGGGGCGAAGCCGCCAGCGCCTCCCCACGAGAAGCTGGGGACATGCCGCGGCGGGAAGTCGGCCCCGAACAGGTTGCAGAACACGCCGACCACAGTCCCCGTGTTGAACATGGTGTGGATCGAGCACTTGGAGTGGTCACCCATGAAGAGACCTGCAAACTGGCGCCCGCTGGCGACGGCAGACCCCTCGACGGCGTCGTGGATCGTGACCTCGCCGTAGTCGTTCTTGAGGTTGGACGTGTTGGTGCCGGCGCCGAGATTGCACCACCGCCCGAGGTAGCTGTTGCCGAGGTAGCCGTCGTGTGCCTTCGACGACAGGCTGTGCACGACGCTCCCGTGGACCTCGCCACCGACCTTCGACCAGAACCCGACCACGCTCGTGTCGATGCGCGCCCCTGGCTTGACGACCGCCTTGGGGCCTAGGTAGACCGGTCCCTTCAGAACCGCGTGCTCGCCGACGACCGCCTCGGGGCCGATCCAGATGGGGCCGTCCTCGGCGCTGAGGACCGCCCCGGCCTTCACCGAGGCTGTCGCCGCGACGTGGATCCGCTCGCGGCCGACGAGCACCGCGCCGCCCTGCACCACGCGCGCGATGTGCCCCAGATCTCCGCTGGCGACGAGGTCGTCCGCGATGCGCTCGCCCAGGGTGTCGATGAGATCCCACAGCCGCTCGATGAGCTGCGCACCGGAGACCGAGGTCGCGACCGCACCCTCGGCGAGCGCCAGCGGAGATGCGTCAGCGGGTGGGGCAGGGTGCCAGAGCGCCACCAGGGTGTCGTCCTGGATGATGGCGTGGGGCTCTGCCCGTCCTTGCGTGGCTCGAACTGCGGACAGGGCGTCGCCATCCCTCACAAGCCACCGGCCGTTGACGAACAGCGTCGGCCCCGCTGGCGGGGTGCTGGACCACGACGGGTGCTCCTCTGCGGTGACGGCGTTGACCTCGGGCCTGGTGTGGAATGCGACACGCTCGGCAGGAAAGGCTGTGAGCGCCGCATCTGCCAGCGTCCGTGCGCCCACGCGGAGGTCGAACGCGGCACGCGTGAGGGCGAGCGGGGCGAGGTGGCCGACGAGACCGTCCTCGAACAGGCAGAGCGTCATGGGATAGGCGAAATGCGCAAGGGGAAAGCTCGCTTCGTGCGAACCGGGTTCCCCGCAGGCGGAACGTCTCCGCTGGCAGCAGCTTCCTGTGCGAGGCTCGATCCCGACCCCCTTGGACTCACTCACGCAGGTTGTACTCGGCGCGGCCGTCGGCCACGCCACCGCTGGCGAGCGGCTGGGACGGAAGGCAGCGGCCGTCGGGTGCCTGGCGGGAACCCTCCCCGACCTCGACGTGCTGGCGTACCCGTTCCTCGACCCTGCGAGCGAGCTGCTGTTCCATCGGGGGCTCACGCACGGGCTGGCGTTTGGTCTCGTCGCGGGGACCGCGCTCGGATGGCTGTCGTGGCGAATCGCGACGTGGCGAGCGCCAGCGGGCCCCGCCGCCGCCTCGCCGAGGCCGTGGATCCTGCTGTGGGTGCTCGTGCTGGTAACCCATTCCCTGCTGGATGCCTTCACGGTGTACGGCACCCAACTGCTGGCGCCTTTTTCCAATCACCCGTTCGCCGTCTCCAGCGTGTTCATCATCGACCCGCTGTACACCGTCCCCCTGCTGGCGTGCCTGGTCGTCGCGCTTCTGCGGAAGGCGCCGCGCTGGGCTGCGGTCGGGCTGGCGATCTCGACGGTGTACCTGGGCTGGGGCGTTGCGGCGCAGGCGCACGTCCGAGGGACGGTGCAGGACGCTCTTGCCGAGCGCGGAATGCCGCCGGAGCGGCTGCTCGTGGCTGCCGGCCCGCTGACGTCGCTCTGGTGGCGAGGCATCGCCGAGCACGACGGGCAGATCTGGCCCGTCTCCGTCCATCTGCTGGATCCGCCTAGGGACGTCGAGATCGGCGAGCCGCTGGCGCCAGCGGACCTCCCGCCTGCCGCGGCCGAGAGCCGCACGGGCCAGACGCTGCGGTGGTTCTCGCGCGATTGGCTCGTTCGGCTGGACGAGGTCGGGAACACCGTTCGGGTGGCCGATCCCCGCTTCGGGCGGGCAGGGGAGGGGACAGAGGCGCCGTTCGTGTTCACCTGGGCTGTTTCGACCGAGCCGCCGTATGCCTTCCGACAGCTCCCGCTGGCGACGTCCCTGGATGCGGAGGTCTTCCGAGAGATCTTCCGCCGCTACCGGTTCACCCGGCCGGACCCGGCTGGCGACCTTGCCCGTAGCACATCCGACCCCTCCCGATCCTCCACTCCATGAAGTTCTTCATCGACACCGCCGTCCTCGACGAGATCCAGGAAGCCCACGATATGGGCGTCCTCGACGGCGTCACCACCAACCCCTCGCTGATGAAGAAGGTCGGCGTGAAGGACTTCCACGGTCACATCGCAAAGATCTGCGAGATCGTAGACGGCCCGGTGTCGGCAGAGGTGACGGCGACTGACTACGACGGCATCCTGGATGAGGGCCGTGAGGTGGCGCAGATCGCCGACAACGTGGTGGTCAAGGTGCCGCTCATCCTGGACGGCATCAAGGC
>JBCDLV010000095.1:0-10508 GCA_038744895.1 Bacteroidota bacterium
GATCACGGTATGGCGCACGAGTACGGTCGTATGCGCCGTGTGCGGCGAGCCGTCCGGGTTGCGCATCTTGTCGGCGTTGCCGTGGTCGGCGAGGATCTGTGCCGAGTAGCCGCTCTCCAGGGCCGCTTCCAGCACCACCTGTGTCGCCGCATCGACGGCTTCGCACGCCGCGACGGCCGCCTCGAACACGCCTGTGTGGCCGACCATGTCCGGGTTGGCAAAGTTGAGCACCACGAGGTCCGGAGCCCGCTGGCGAATGGCTTCGGCGACGCGCGTCGCCAGCTCGGGCGCGCTCATCTCGGGCTGGAGGTCGTAGGTGGCCACCTTCGGACTCGGCACGAGGATGCGCTCCTCACCGTCGTACTGGACCTCGCGCCCGCCGTTGAAGAAGAACGTGACGTGGGGGTACTTCTCCGTCTCGGCCGCCCGGAGCTGCGTGAGCCCCGCTCGCGAGACCACCTCGCCGAGCGTGTCCGAGAGGTCCTGCTTTTCGAAGGCGACCGGCACGTCGAACGCCGCCGAGTACGGCGTCAGCGTGACGTAGTGGACGTCCGGCGGCGTCCGCTCGAAGCCCTCGAAGCCGTCCTCCGTGAAGGCGCGCGTCAGCTGGCGGCCGCGATCCGAGCGGAAGTTGATGAACACGACCGCGTCCCCGTCGGCGATGCGCGCGTCGAGTCCCTCGCGCACGCCCGGCTCCACGAACTCGTCGGTAGTGCCCTCGGCGTAGCTCCGCTCCAGGTAGTCGGCCGCGCTGCCGAACGCGGTCCCGGTGGCCTCGGTGAGCAGGCGGTAGGCTTTCTCTGTGCGCTCCCAGCGCTCGTCGCGGTCCATCGCCCAGTACCGTCCCACGACCGTCCCGATCACGCCCACGCCAGCGGCGTCCATGGCGGCGTCCAGCTGGCGCACGTAGTCCGCTCCGCCCTCCGGGTCGGTATCGCGCCCGTCGGTGAACACGTGGACCACGACCTGCTTGGACGGCAGCCCCGCGCGGGCCGCCAGCCGGAGCACGGCCTCCACATGGCGGATGTGGGAGTGGACGCCGCCGTCGGACAGCAGACCCATCAGGTGAAGCGTGCCGCCGGTCTCCTGCGCGTGCCGTACCGCCGCCAGCAGGGCCGCATTCTGGTAGATCGAGCCGTCCTCCACGGCCTTGTCGATCCGCGTGATGTCCTGGTCCACGATGCGCCCGGCGCCCAGGTTCAGGTGGCCGACCTCCGAGTTGCCCATCTGGCCCGCTGGCAGGCCGACCGCCCGGCCTGAAGCCTCCAGCGTCGAGGTCGGGTAGTGCTCGAACAGGCCTCGGAGATAGGGCGTGTCGGCGGCGTCGACGGCGGAGACCGAGGGATCGTCGGCGATGCCGTAGCCGTCGAGGATCAGAAGGAGATGGGGCATGGCGGGGGACGGGGAGCAAAGGACGGAAGGTGCCGCTGGCGGGGGCGTTGCGCCAGCACGGGCGAACGCTACATATCAACGGTGTCCATGCGCCATCCGGACGCGCTGATCCCACCGGCGAGTTCTCTGCCAACGGAGACGAGCTACACCCGGTAGTCCCTGACCTTTTTGGTCGTCCGCCCCGTCCGCGCGTCGAACACATTCATCGACCCTGTCGAGGGGTCCGCGATCTGCTCCACACCGTACCGGTCGATCTTGATCGCCGGCTCGTCGAAGTAGCGACGACCGGTCTTTGAGTAGTAGCGGCCCCGCTTGGCATCGAGTCCTGGCAGTGGGTCGGGCAGCTTCTCCAGCGCTGCGTAGTGGTCACAGAGGTCCGTGATCGTACACCGGTCGCACTTCGGCGCGCGCGCCTCGCACGTGTAGCGGCCGTGTAAGATCAGCAGGTGGTGGGCGTCGGCCCAGGTCTCGCGCGGGAGCACCCGCTGGAGCGCCCGCTCCACGGCATCCGGGGTCGGCTTGTCCTTGACGAGGCCGATCCGATGGGCCACCCGGTACACGTGCGTATCGACGGCGATGGCCGCCTCTCCGAAGGCCACCGCCATCACCACGTTGGCCGTCTTCCGCCCGACGCCGGCCAGCTTGACCAGCGCCGCGTGGCTCCGTGGCACCTCGCCGCCGTGCTCGTCCACCAGGATCCGGGCCGTCTTGGCGAGCGCCTTGGACTTGTTGTTGGGAAACGAGATCGAGCGGATGAACGAAAAAATGTCGTCGGCGCTGGCGGCAGACATCGCCTCGGGCGTCGGGTACACCTCGAAGAGGTCCGGCGTGACCATGTTGACGCGCTTGTCGGTGCACTGCGCCGACAGGATGACGGCTACCAGGAGCTCGAACGGCGTGCGGTAGGTCAACTCGGTTTCGGGCTCCGGGATCTGCTCAGCGAGGCGGTCGAGGACGATGAGGGCTTTCTCTTTCCGGGTCATACGCGGCGGTGAGGCCTGAAGCGGTGGAGACACCAGCGGTACCTGCTCTGGTGGTACCGCCAGGGGGATTGGGTCTACCGAGCGCGCATGACCGAGGTTCGTCTCGTCAGGGGGCGGTGGGTAGGCGCGAAGCCACGCCGTTGAGGAAGGCCCGGACATCGCGCGTGTCCAGGGCATCTTCCAAAGCGGGACCAATGGCTTTCATCTCCTCCAGGCTGCCGGCCGCCAGAGGCGGGGTGTCCACCTGGAGGAACCGCAGCGTCCCGTCCGCCAAAGGCGCTACGAGGACTGTCCGGCCACCTCCGAGATCAAACACCCGCGTGTTGATCACGAGGCGGTCCTGCGCGTCTGGCAGAACGATGGAAACCCAGTCGATCCCGGCCTCTGGCGCGACCACACGGCCCTGTGCCAGGTACGTAGGATGATTGCGTGACGTCGCAAAAACCGGCCCCGGCTCGCCACCGACGACCAACACGGTCACCGCGACCGCACCAGAAGCCTCCGGCAGACCGGCAAAGGACGTCAATGTCTCGTCGCTGCGGCCTACAGTCGCGGCGTGGCCTGCAAGGCGAAACCCTTCGAGCTCGACTTCGACTAGTGCATTGCCGTTGCCGGGAGAGTCGTACACGGGCACGGGGAATGCGCCGATCCGGATGGGCACGTCCACCTCGGCGAACTCCTGTGCGTATGCAGAGTCTTGCGCGAACAGAGCGCGGTCCCACGTCGCAGGGTTCTCCAGCCCGCGTCCTCCGGCGCCAGCAGACGATTCCTGATTGCCGAGGTGCTCCAGCACGCGTGGCACGAACGCGTCGAAGTCCGCGTAGCGGTCGTCGTACTCAGCGTGGATAAGGTCGGCGATCTGGCTCGCATAGACGAACCCACTCTGCGTCTCGGAGCGTGCCATTCGGGCGGCACGGGTCTCGCCCTGAACCTGCCGCGTGAGTGCGATCACGATACCCCGGACGAGGTTCTCCTCGAAGGCGTAGTCCCACGTCGTCACGTTCTGATTCTGGAGTCGCTCGTCGTCTGCGTCGAACATGCTAGACAGCGCTGCGATCTCGTCGGCCGACTGGCGGAGGATGGGTCCGGCGTAGACGTGCGCCGATTCGTGCCAGGCAAGTGCGCCATCGTCACGGACGAACGAGAGGTCCGAGTCGGGCAAGCGCTCGCTTTTCCATGAGGGGCCGATTTGGTAGGCCACGATACCGTCGCCCCCGAGGGCATCCACCAGGGCGGGCTGCGTGATCGCATGAGCGCCCCACCCGTTGAGCGGCTCCAGAATGACGCGCACGGATGGACGTGGCCGGCTGTCTCCGTACCGGAAGAAGGCATCCAACACGTCCAACGCTCCGCCCTCTCGGAGCGACGCTGCGGCTTCCTCTTCCCACGTCGGGTATGCCTCCGCGTGCCGCTGGCGGAAGGCGAGGAAGTCTGCATCGCGAGCGAAGGCCGCGAGCCCGTCGAGCATCGAGCGGATCCCATCGCGGCCGTACGCCCCGTACCAGATGAGCGAATCCGGCAGCTGGACTGGGCTCTGGAGATCCGGTGTCAGGAGCAGCGCGACCTCCGTGAAGTCGGGATACATGTCGAACTCCCGAAACGGATCGAGGCCCGGGTGGTCGCGGTGCGGGCTGAAATGCGCCCACGCATCCGACTTGTACGCGGAATCGAACGTGGACGAGTAGGCGGCCGAGACCCACTGTCCGATGGCAGCGAGCTCCATACGGGGATCGACGGTGGCGTCGACAGAGACCTGGGCGGAAGCCGGAGCGACCAGGAGAGCGAGAGAAAGGAAGGGGAGGCGCATTGGGGAAGGCGTGAGGTAATGATAGGACAGTACTAACAAACGTACAATCCCCGCAAGCGTTCAGTGTACTTTCACACATGACCGATCCTGTCCTCGACCGCCTCGACCACGTCAACCAGCTCATCGACGACGTAGACCCCGTCACGCTCGGGAGCCGCATCCGTCGCGTCCGCACGAGCCAGCAACTCTCCATCCGCGAGTTGGCCGACCGTGCGGGTGTGAACAAGAACTCGGTCGTGCGCCTGGAGCAAGGGCGCGGAACGACGGCGCCGACGGTGCTCCGCATTTGCACCGGCCTAGGCGTCCACGTCGAGCGCCTGGTCGAGGCCGATGACGGCGTCGTGATCGCTCGGGCCCATCGCTCCGGCGACGACCGCTGGTACGACATGACGCACTTCGGCGCCGGCCCACTCCTCGGAGCCGACCGTCCGCTCTCTGAGGGCGAGCGCCAGCAGGCCGTCGCCGACGGCGCCGACGTGCCGCTCAATCTTCTGCAGAGCCGCCTTCCCGACGGGCGGGTTCTGCCTACAGTCCTCGAGCTCTACGGTCCTAGTGAAACCCGGAGCCACCCGGGCGAGGAGTTCGTCTATGTCCTGCGCGGTCGCGTGCGGGTCGACGTCGGCCCCGAGTCGTACGACCTCGGCGAGGGCGAGTCGCTGACATTCCACAGCGCCGAGCCGCACGCCTACGCCCCCGCTGGCGAAGGTCCTGTGCCGCGGCTGCTGTCCGTCCGCGTCGAGGGGTAGCATCTGTGCCCGCCGGCGCCTCAGGGCACTACCGCCCATGCGCGATGAGCGCAGGGCCGTCTCTTTGGTAGGTGCTGCTGCCTCCGGCAAGAGGCCCGCGTGTGCGATGCCCTCAGACGTTGGTGGCTAGCCCTCCGCTGTAGCCCTGCGACGGTGCCAGCGGGCGAGGGGTCCGGTGGCCGAGGCAGGGCGTCGCACAGGACGCGTCTCGGCGCGCGAAGACCGAGACCCTGCGCCAGCGGGCTCTCAGAGGGGCTCTCCCGGGGCGCTCCCTGAACCTTAACAAAGCACGGAACCGTCGGAGCCTCTGTCGTTTCAATGATTTCTGAAAATTCAGCACACGACCATGCGCGCTCTTCTTGACTGGGCCGAGCAGAATCGGTCTGCCGCCCTCGACATCGTCCGGATCTACCTCGGCGTGGGCCTCTTCGTCCGCGGCCTCACGTTTCTCGCCGAGCCCTCGTCCTTCGCCGAACTCTTGCCTGGCGGAGAGGAGAGCCCGTTCGCGACGGCCACGTTGGCACATTACGTCGGCCTGTCGCACCTAGCCGGGGGGCTCCTGCTGGCGCTCGGAATGCTGACCCGGCTCGCGGCCGCTGTCCAGGTACCGTCGGTCGCGGGCGCGGCCTTCCTGGTGCACCTCCCAGCGACGGGCCTGACGGGGCAGTCGTTCGCGTTCGCCGCGTTCGTCTTCGCGTTGCTCATGCTGTTCGTGCTGTGGGGATCCGGAACGTGGTCCTTGGACCACGCCGCTGAGCGCTGGTCGGAGCAGCAGAAGGACGCTGAGGCCCAGCGCGTGGAAGAGATCGCCGAGACCATCCGGTCACGCCCGCGCAAGCCGCTGGCGCCCTCGCGCCCCGCGGTGGCTCCGCCCACGGAGTCCACCTGCACGTGCGGCGACCGTGACCGCAACCACGTGAGGGTCCGGGCGAAACGCGAGTACGGCGGCATCAGCGGACTCCGGTTCATCACGGGCACCCACGCTCGCCCGACGCGGGTCGTCTTCCGGTGCAAAGACTGTGACGGCGTCGTCGAGGTCGCGGAGACGCCGGAGGAGTTGGAGGCTCTCCGCTACGAGCGAATCGCCTGACACGGGAGGGCCGCAAACGCCCTGAGCCGATAGCGAGCCAGGTAGCTTGGGGCCATGCGCCCACTGGCTCCCGCGTGTCTTCTCGTGCTCCTGGCGCCCGTCGCCAGCGGGCAACCGGCGGTACCTGCCCCGGGCGAAGTCGGGCTCTCACAGGTCGACGTCGGGCTCTCCGACTCGGCGCGCGTGTCGCTCTTGACGATGCTACCGGGCGAGGAGGTCTACAGCCTCTGGGGTCACAACGCGCTGCGTATCTCCGACCCGGCCGCCGGAATCGACCGGGCGTACAACTACGGGTCGTTCAGCTTCGATCAGTCGTTCTTCGTTCTGCGCTTCCTGTCTGGGCGATTGGATTATCTCCTGGACACGGAGCCGTTCGCGAGGGAGGTCTGGAAGTACCAGACCCTTCGGCGGCCGATCATCGAGCAGACGCTCGACCTGCCGCCGGAGACCGTCCGTGAGTTGTACGACCTGTTGGAGATCAACGCGCTCCCTGAGAACCGAGCGTATCGCTACGACTTCCTGCGAGACAACTGCTCGACGCGCCTGCTCGACGTGATCAACGGAGCGCTGGTCGCCAGCGGGCACCCGACGGTCGTCCTCCCCCCGATCGACGGCGACGTGACATTCCGCGAGTTGGTGCGCCCCTACTCGCTGGGCCATCCCTCCGTGGACCTCGGGACCATGCTCGGGCTGGGGCTGCCAATGGACCAGGTGGCCGAGAGCCGGGCGGCCATCTTCTTGCCGGATGCTCTGCTGGCGGCCGCGGACGACGCGACCGTCGACGGCCGGCCCCTCGTGGCATCTCGCGACACGGTCTTTTGGATCGAGGGCGCTGGCGACGCCGAGGTGGCGTTTCCGTGGCCCGTGGCTCTGGGTTGGCTCCTGGGCGCCCTCGGGCTGGCGACCACCGCCGTCGGGCTCCGCAAGCCAGGGCCACCGGGCCGCGCGTTGCGCCTCGCCGACGCCACACTGTTCAGTCTCCTCGGGGGGATCGGACTCATCCTTCTGCTGCTCTGGATCGCGACCGAGCACTACGTCACCGCGGCCAACGTCGAGTTGGCGTGGCTGTGGCCCACGCACCTGGCGGCGGTCGCCCCGCTGGCTCGGCCTACGCTCTCGGCCCGCTGGCGGCGCTACCTCCAAGCCTCGGCCATCGTGACGGGGGTCGTGGTCGGGTTGTGGGGCGTCTGGCCTGAGCCGATGCACGCAGCTCTCCTCCCGGTCGCGATCCTCGCCGTCGCGCGGGCGGCCAGCCGAGGGTGGGCACCGGGAGAGACCTGATTCGATCTGATGGTGAGACAAACAGGCTCACCGAGTAGTTGTGCAGAGCATGTACATCATCCTCTACCGCTCCCGCGTTCGGACGAGCCTGCTGGCGACCGATCTCAACGACATCATCGAGGTGTCGCAACGCAACAACGAAGCCGCCAGCATCACAGGACTTTTGCTCCACGGGCGGCTGGAAACCATCCCGGGCGCGCCCGGCGAGTTCGTGCAATGGCTCGAAGGCACGGAGGACGCTGTCGAGCACGTGTATCGGATCATCGAGCGAGACGAGCGTCATTCTCATCTCGACGTGCTGCACCGCGGTCCTCTCGACGACGTCGACGGATATCCGGACGAGCTCGCCTCGGGCGGCCGGCTGTTTCCATCGTGGTCGATGGGGCTCGTCCGGCTGGCGGAGTTGCCGGCCACCCGGACGGGATTCCTCCACTTCGCGAGGACCTGGGGCGGCGAGGTCTCGATCCCTGCCTGACCCCTGAGCAATTAGGCGCCATAGATGATCTTGGTGTAGCGAATACACTCCATGACCGCCGTGAGGTTGTGCTTCCGACGATAAAAACGATGACTACAGAGGGTATCGAGTTTCTACATGCGGGCTCTTATCTGCTCTCTGGCGGCGCTGGCCTTGCTTGTGCCTTCCACGTCGGCCCAGTCAGAGCCTGTGGTACGCGTCCGGCTTCTGTCCAGCAACGCGCCAGCGGAAGCCCACATCGAGAGCCTCACTGGCGCCCTCGCCGTCGAGTCTGAGGGGCGCCTCGTAGGACGGGGGTCGGGAGTGCGTCTGGCCTCGTCGCGCGACGGCGTCGAGGTTCGGCTGGCAGAAGCATCGGCCACCGGGGCTCAGGTACGAGTCACGGGCGAGAGGCTGCGGCTTCGAGCCGGGCGCATCGACCGTGAGTACACCGGGGCGCTCACCGTTCGCGCAGACGGCGACCGGCTGGAAATCGTCAACGCCACCCCGCTGGCGCCCTACGTGGCGAGCGTGGTCGCCGCCGAACTCGGCTTCGACGTGCTGGAGGCGGCCAAAGCACAGGCTGTGCTGGCGAGGACGTACGCACTCCGCAGGCTCGGATCGGACCGAGAGTATGACCTCGACGACCATCAGGGGTCGCAGGTCTTCCGCGGCATCGGGACGGTCACCGGCACGTCACAGCTCGCCACGGACGGAACCGCCGGCGAGGTCTTGACCTACGCAGGCGATCTCGCGGAGGGCACCTACTTCTCCTCGTCCGGCGGGCACACCGCCGACAACGAGATCGTCTGGCGAGGCGCCCCCCTGCCCTACCTCCGCGGCGTACCCGATCCGTACGATGCGGACTCACCGCATCACCGCTGGCGCACGGCCGTTCCGAAGACCCAGGTCCTCGACGCCCTCACCCCGGCGGTGGGTGCTGGGGCCACCGGGCTCGTGGTCGAAGCGCGGTCCCGCTCCGGGCGGGTAACCCGAATGCGGGCGCTTGGCGCACCACGCCCCCTGCTGACGGGCGCGCAGTTCCGCCGCCGCGTCAACGCCGTGGCCGGCTGGCGCACCATCCGAAGCACCAAGTTCGAGCTCTCCGTCCGTGGAGACGAGTACGTTCTCCAGGGCGGAGGCTTCGGGCACGGTGTCGGGATGAGCCAGTACGGCGCCATGGGCCAAGCACAGGCCGGGCGTAGTTACCGGGACATCTTGACGTACTACTTCACAGGAGCTCGCCTCGATGGCGGTCGGGCACTTCCTGCCCCGTCCATCTCCGTCGCCGAGCCGCTGCGCCCTTCTCGTGACGAACGTCCATCGCAACAGCCTTCGCCAGCCTACAGCCGGTATGTGCAGGCCGAGATCCGCGACCTGACCTTGCGCGGTACGCAGGGGCCTACTGGTGGCAGCGACACCTCCGCTGGCGATCCAGTGCGCGAGGTTGCTCCACAGACGAGAAACGACCGCGTCGGAGAGCGTCGATCCGGACAGGACCGCCGATCTGGAATCGACCGGCGCCAGCAGACCAGGCCACACGCAGGATCCGAGCAGCGCCAGGATTCCGGGCGCCGCCGATCCGACCGGCGCCAGATAACCGACCGGCGCCAGCAGGCGGATACGCCAGTGCACGAGGCATCGGACCGGCGCGGCGCGTGGTAGCCGACAGTCTGCCTGGTGGCCACGGGATACCGACCACCAGCGCGCGGGCTTGGCCAGGCCTGGCATCGGCGATGTCACAACTCGGCACCAGACGCAGAACGTCGACTCCCGGGGGGAAGTCGGCGTCGGGTGTACCGCGTACGGGATTCGAACCCGTGTTACCGCCGTGAAAGGGCGGCGTCCTAACCCCTAGACGAACGCGGCAGGGGGCTCTCAGAGCGGGCGCTTCAGAGAGCGGGGGAGACTAGTGGGAATTGAACCCACGACCTCCAGGGCCACAACCTGGCGCTCTAACCAACTGAGCTATAGCCTCCGTAGGTGCGCAAAGGTACGGGGCAGGAGACCTCCGGGTCCGGTGAAAATCTGCGGAGGGTCATCCGCCAGCGGGGCCGCTGGAGCTCGGCGCCCCGGGCGGCGCCTCGCGCCAATCTTCTCAAGGTCTGCCGTCCACGCCCGTAGCTTTCTGCCCCCCGGACCCGTGCTCACGCTTCTCCTCAACGCCGACGTCTTCGCGCCAGCCCCGCTCGGGCGGCGCCACGTGTTAGTTGGAGGCGGCCGCGTGCTCTCGGTATCCGACTCGCCGCTGGACATCCGAGGAGTCGACATCGAGGCGATCGACCTCGACGGTCGCCGGCTAATTCCGGGTCTGGTGGATGCCCACGTTCACGTCACCGGCGGCGGGGGTGAGGCGGGGCCCGAGACGGCTGCGCCCGCGCCGGCGCTATCGCGCTACACGCGCGCCGGAGTCACGACAGTCGTGGGCCTGCTGGGCACAGACGACACGACACGCTCGACCGCAGGGCTCCTTCGACAGGTCTACGGCCTGCGTCGCGAGGGTCTCAGCGCATGGGCCTGGACGGGGGGATATCACCTCCCCCCCACGACGCTCACAGGCTCGGTTCGCACCGACATCTCCACGGTCGAGCCACTCATCGGGTTCGGCGAGCTGGCGATCTCGGACCATCGCTCCTCTCAGCCGACCGCGTCGGAGGTCGCCCGAGTCGCAGCCGACTGCCACGTAGCGGGCCTGATGACGGGCAAGGCCGGCGTCCTCCATCTCCACCTCGGCGAAGGCGCGCGCGGCCTCGGC
>JBCDLV010000096.1:0-10507 GCA_038744895.1 Bacteroidota bacterium
ACGCTCGCGGGGGCGGTCCGCCTCGGGACGCTCCTTGATGGGCACATAGTCGTACTGGACCTCAGGCTCGTCAGGCTCGTGGAGCGTGATGCCGAAGCGAAAGTCGTCGGGCATGGGCAGCGCAGGCGATGCGGCCGGCTAGACCCGCTGGCGGCCGGCGTCTAACGAGACCCGAGGCCTCCGCTGGCGCTCGCAGGGACGGCTCGGCGTAGACGACAGGCGGGGGCGCAGGTATGGCCCAACGCCAGCGGGGGCGCCCCCCGTCGGAAGCGCCCCCGCGATGTGGTGCCGTCCGGTGCGGCTACTCCGGGATCAGCTCGATCAGGAGTTGCTCGTTCGAGGGGCTCATCATGATCTGCTTGATGAGCGCCTGCATCGCCTCGTCGGGGAAGCGCGAGTTGAGCGCACGGAGGAGCATGTTGCGCTGGTGCGCGATCTCCTGCGGCACGAGCCGCTCTTCGTTTCGCGTACCCGACCGCCGGATGTTGATGGCGGGGTAGATCCGCTGCTCTGAGAGCTCGCGGTCGAGGACGATCTCGGCGTTGCCGGTGCCCTTGAACTCCTCGAAGATGACGTCGTCCATGCGGCTGCCCGTCTCCACGAGGGCTGTCGCGATGATCGTCAGCGACCCGCCGTCTTCGATGTTTCGGGCGGCGCCGAAGATCTTGCGCGGCATCAAGAGCGCGCGTGCGTCGAGGCCACCGGACATCGTCCGGCCGGAGTTGCCCCCGTACAGGTTGAAGGTGCGGCCCAGGCGCGTGAGCGAGTCGAGCAGGATGACCACGTCGTGCTTCTGCTCGACGAGGCGGCGGGCGTACTCGAACGCCATCGTCGCCACGCGGACGTGGTTGTCTTCGCCGGCGTCGTTGGAGCTGGCGAAGACGGTCGCCTCGGTGTTGCGGCGGAAGTCGGTGACCTCCTCGGGGCGCTCGTCGATCAGCAGGGCCACCAGCTTGACCTCCGGGTGGTTCTGCGCCAGTCCGGCGGCCATGCCCTTCAGGATGAACGTCTTGCCCGCGCGCGGGGGCGCCACGATCAGCGCGCGCTGGCCCTTGCCGAGCGGCGAGACCATGTCGATGACGCGCATCGAGACGTCGCTGGATCCCGAGACGAGGTCCAGCTTGTCCTCCGGGTAGATCACGAGGCCGTCGTCGAAGTCGGAGACTTCGGCCCACTCGTCGGGGCTCATGCCCATGACCTCCGTGACCTCCGTGACCTGCCAGGCGCCCTTGCGTCCGGGCTTGATGGTGCCCTTGAGCCGGACGCCGTCGCGCAGGTTGTGCTTCTGGATGATCGGCGGCGGCATGAACGGGTCGTTGTCGCCCTTCGCGAGTGAGGTCGAGACCTCGCGGATAAAGCCGAACTTTTTGTCGCCGATCAACTCCAGCATGCCCTCGAAGGGCTCGCCGGGGTGCCCGCCTCCATCGTTCTTCTTGCCACGGCTCCGCTTTTTACGGCGACGTCGGCCCCCTTTCTCGTCGTCGGCCTCGTCGTCCGAGTCATCCGCATCGGACTCTGCCTTCCCCGCGGACGTCTCGTCCGCGTCGACGTCGTCGAGCTTGTCGCTGGAGGCTACGGGCTCGGCCTCGCGGGTCCGGCGGCGGCGGCGCTTCGGCTTCTCGTCGCCAGCGGGCTCCTCTGCGGCGTCCTCGTCGGCCTCGGCGTCCGCCTTTTTCTTGCGCGTCTTGCGCTTCGGCTTCTCGTCGTCCTTGGGCTCTGAGCTGGAGCCGTTGCTCGATGAGCCGGAGTCCGTCAGGTCGATCACGTGAGCGCGCGAGCGGCGGCGCTTCTTCGGGGTGGCCTCGGCCGCGTCGGCCTCGGGCTCTTCGACGGCATCGGCCGTCGTCGTCTTGTCTGCCATGGAGTGGCGGGCTGTCGAAACGGGGCGCCAGCGGCGCAGGTGGAATGGCCGGAATCAGAGAGCGTCGCCGGCCAGCGACTGCAAAGGCGGCCGGACGTGCCAGCCGAAAGGGGTCCTCGCCTCAGTGGGCGATCGGGCTCCGGGGATTGCGAGCGAACGCGAGGGGCCATGCCAACCGGCGGGCGCCACGCTCCGCTGCGGTGTGTAGACCTGGCCTCGTGCTCCCGCCGGCGTCGGTATGGTTCGCCTGGGAAGCGTTCTTAAGACGCCATCCAAGATAGGCGGTTTCGGCATTCCCTACAACCTCTGCCGCTTCACACGACCTCCGCGTACGTTGCCTGCCATGCCTGATCTCTCGCTCGAACAGCGCCACTGGGCCACTGGTCGGACCCAGGTGGCCGGCCTCGACGAGGCCGGGCGCGGCTGCCTTGCGGGACCCGTCGTGGCTGCTGCGGTGGTGCTGCCACGCGACGCCTGCCTTCCCGGTCTCGACGATTCCAAACGGCTGACGCCCGAGGCTCGCGAGGCGCTCGTCCCCGCGATCCGACGCGAGGCCGTAGCCGTCGGCATCGGGCGCTGCTCGCCAGCGGAGGTGGACGAGCTGAACGTGCTCTGGGCGTCGATGGAGGCGATGCGGCGAGCGACGCTGGCGCTGGCCGTCGTCCCGGACGCGCTCCTGATCGACGGCAACCGTGCCATCCCGAACGTCGGGTGGCATCAGGAAACCGTGGTCAAAGGTGATGCACGGAGCCTGTCGATCGCGGCGGCGTCCGTACTGGCGAAGGTGGCCCGCGACCGCATCATGGTAGCGCTTCACGATGCGTACCCGGCGTACGGCTGGGCGGGCCACAAGGGCTACCCGACGCAGGCGCACTACGCGGCACTCGCGACGCACGGGCCGAGCCCGCACCATCGCCGCTCGTTCCGGCTCACCCGATAGGCGGCTCGCCCGCCAGGCGGCTCACCCGCCAGGCGGCTGCCGCTGCCACCCGGGCAGGGCCTCCGCGATCTCGCGGGCAACCACCTCCGCTGGCGCGCTGGCGTCGACGGCGAGATCCGCCTGAGCGTAGAACGGCTCGCGGAGCGCCAGCAGGGTCATGACCCGCTGGCGGAGCTTCTCTCCTCGCAAGGGACGGCCCCAGATTCCTCGGAGCATGGGACGCCCCTCTCCGGTTCCAATTCGGTCGAGGACCGTGTCTACGGATGCCCGCAGCCACACGACCGGGCCTGCTGCACGGGCCACTGCGAAGGCCTCAGGATCGACGAGAGTGCCTCCACCCGTAGAGACGATCGAGCCAACGCCGCCGACGGTCTCTTCCAATGCGCGCCTCTCGGCACTGCGGAATGCCCTCTCCCCCTTCGCGAACAGGTCGGGGATGGACATGCCCGTCTGCGCCTCCACCAACCAGTCGAGGTCCACGAAGCGGTAGCCGAGTGCATCCGCCAGCAGGGGGCCGACGGTGCTCTTGCCGGAGGCCATGAAACCGGTGAGGTAGATGCGAGGGGGCACGGAGCGAGGAGCGAGGAGCGAGGAGCGAGGAGCGAGGAGCGAGGAGCGAGGAGCGAGGAGCGAGGAGCGAGGAGCGAAGATGCCTGCTGGCGGCGCTCTTCGCCAGCGGGGCGAGCCTGGATGCCCGCTACTTTTCGCCGGCCACCCTCCGCGCACTTCCACATCTCACGTGCCCACGACCCGCCTCCTGATCGAGTACGACGGGACCGACTTCCAGGGTTGGCAGGTCCAGCCGACGGGCCATACAGTCCAGGGCGCCATCGAGGACGCGCTGGCGATCGCGCTCCGCCGGCGGGTCGCCGTCGTCGGGTCGGGGCGGACGGACGCGGGCGTTCACGCCCGTGGGCAGGTCGCGCATCTCGTCACAGACGAGGCGCTGGACACCGTTCGCCTGCTGGCGTCGCTGAACGGCCTGCTGCCCCCGTCCATCGTCGTCCTGGCGGCCGAGGCGGCTCCAGACGGGTTCCACGCCCGCTACGATGCGAGGCGGCGACGCTACGTCTACCACGCCTCCACGGCGCCGCGCGCGCTCGGCCGGCACGTACGGACTGCGCTGCGCGCGCGCCCCGATGTCGAGGCCATGAACGAGGCGGCCCGTGCGCTCCTCGGCCGGCATGACTTCTCCTCGTTCTGCCGCACCAAGTCCGAGACGACCAACCGTGTGTGCCTCGTCGAGCGTGCCCGCTGGACCGCTGGCGCCCGCCCAGGCGACCTCGACTTCGAGATCGAAGCGGACCGTTTTCTGCATGGAATGGTCCGGGCCATCGTCGGTACGCTGTTGGACGTGGGACGCGGTCGTCGTCAGCCTGGTGATCTCGTGGCTGTTCTCGCAGCCCGGGACCGACGATCGGCGGGTCCTGCGGCGCCAGCGGGCGGGCTTGTGCTCGACCGCGTCGACTACTCAGACCCTGTGTTCTTGTGAGAGGCCTCCTCGTCTTCTTTGCCCTCGCCTTCGCGCTCACGAGCTGTGACCGCGTGCGCATCGACGATGTGGGCCCACGCCTGCTGTCGACGTTTCCAGATCTGACGGAGGTGCAAACGAGCCCGGAGCTCGACCTGGAGCTTCGCCCCCCACCGTCCGATGGTGCGCTCACGCTGCGCCTCAACGACGAGGTCGTCCCGTTCGACTCGACGCTCCAATCGTTCGTTTACTCGACTACGCTGATTCGAGGTGTGAACCGCTTCCTCGTTGAACTCGCCGACGCGACCGGAGAGGTACAGCGAGACACCCTCTACGCGCTTCACCTCATCCCCAGGAACGACCCCGTCCTGCCGCAGAACGAGGGAATCGCACGTGTCGACGCGGCGATCGGACTCCTCTCGGACGGCAGTGCTGTGTTCGCAGGCGGCACCGGTCCGGGAAATCGGGCACTGTCCAACGCGACCATCATTGAGCCCAGTCAGACACAGTTCGTGCGTCGGGACATCGGCCTCCAGATCGCCCGCACCGGCCACACTGCGACATCTATCAGCCGAGGGTTCAACCGGGGCGTACTTCTGCTCGGCGGTACGGAGTCGCGCGACCCCGGTGGCTCGTTCGTAAGCCGAGGCGAACTCGTCCAGATCGACGGCAGCACGCAGGTCGTCGAGGTGGAAGGAGGCGTCGAGCGAACAGGCCATACCGCCTTCAGCGTTCGCTTCGACGGTGAGACCTACCTGTACCTGCACGGCGGCCGGATCCCGTCAGGGTCGGGTGCAGAGGTCTCCGGGACGGTCGACGTGTACCGAGTCAATGATCCCCAGGAAGGAGATCTCTCACTCACGCGGCTCTCACCACGGGGTGGCAGTGGCGCCTTCGATCCCATCACGGATCACGTCCAGGTGCCCGTCTCCAGGACAGCGGTGGCCTACCTCGGCATCGGCGGGGATGGTGCCTTTGCGAACCGGTTCCTGTGGACGTTACCCGGGACGGGCCTCTTCCCGTACAGCCTGGTCGATGAACCCGCCTCCAGGTTGCGGACGACCCGGACACGGGCAGCGAGCGCGCAGTTCACGAGCGATCTGTCGCTTGTTCTAGGCGGTCAGGATCGCGATGGGCGGGCGCTCGGGTCCATCGAGGTCTACGCCGCCGAGGCTGACCGGACGTTCCGGTTCCCTGGCTCCGTCCAGCTCCAGGTACCGAGATCGGACCACGTCGCAACTATTTTGGGGACAGGCCGAATCATGATCGGTGGCGGGCTCTCCGCCAGCGGGACGGCTCTCGTCGCGCTCGAATCGATCTCGCTCTGACGCGCCGTGTCTCCATCATGCTGATCCAGCGACTCCTCCAGATCCTCCTCGTCGCCATCGTGCTGATGGCGGCGTTCAGCGTGCTGGCCGTGGTGCTCAAGCTGGCGGGCTGGCTGCTGGCGCTCGCCGTTCGGGTCGTCGTGGTGCTGGTCATCGTCGCCGCCATCCTGCGGTTCATCGAGCTGATGCGCAAGAAGTCGGGTCGTCGCTGAGCCGGCTGGCGCGTGGGGGCCTCGTAGCTTGCGGTGTTCTCCGCCAGCTGCATGCCTGTCGACTTCGCCGTTGCTCCGCTCCACATCTCGTCTGAGACCGCCCCGCTGCGTCAGGTCGTCGTCCATACGCCGGGACCGGAGATGGGGCTCGTCGCGCCGGACAACGCGGAGGACTTGCTCTTCGACGACATTCTCTTCGTGGAGGAGGCCCGCGAGGAGCATCGCGTGCTCATCCGTCTGTTCCAGGCGGCCGTAGGCGAGGAGGACGCGGTGCTGCAACTGACGGGACTGCTCCGAGAGACCTTCGAGTCCAAAGGCGCCCGTCATGCCTACGTGGACCGGCTGGCGGAACGCCTTCCGGGTCGCAACCTCGAGGCCTATGCCGACGATCTCAAGTCGCTCGCCGCCGAGGACCTCTTGCACTTCGCTGTCACCGGTCAGGCTCCGTTCTCGGTGACGGCGCAGCCGCTACCGAACCTCATGTTCACACGCGACCTCTCGGCCGTCGTCGGGGAGCACGTGCTCATGAGTCACGCAGCGACGGCGGCACGGGCCCCAGAGAGCGTCATCATCCAGACGGTGTACGAGCACCACCCGCGTTTCTCAGCCGCTCAGGATCACCTCATCCAGTTGCCTGAGGAGGTCTCGTTCGAAGGCGGCGACCTTCTCGTCGTCAACGAGTCCCTGGTCCTCATCGGGCAGAGCGAGCGGACCAGTCTAGGGGGCGTGCTCGCAGCAGCGCGGGCCCTAATCGACCGGACGCCGATCGAGCACGTCATCATGGTGAACCTTCCCGAGGAGCGCTACTGCATGCACCTCGACACGGTGTTCACCTTCGCGGACGCCGACACGTGCGTCGTCTTCCCACCGATCATCGAGCATGACCGGGACCACGTCTTCCTGATCGAGGCCCTCGACGATCATGATCTCCGCTTGCGTCCGTATCCGACGCTCAAGGACGCACTCGAGGAGGTGACCGGTCAGTCGTACACCTTCATCCCTTGTGGCGGGGCCGACCCCGTGCGCCAGCGGCGCGAGCAGTGGACGGATGGTGCCAATCTGTTCGCCATCCGGCCGGGCCTCGTCGTCGGCTACGATCGCAACCGAGCGACGTACGCCGCGCTCCGAGACGAAGGCTTCCACATCGTCGATGCCGAGAGCTTCCTGGACTTCTACGGCGACTCTGCTCCGGCCTCGACCGATCGGATCGCCGTCCGCCTCTCCGGGAACGAGCTGTCCCGCGGTCGTGGCGGCCCCCGTTGCATGACGATGCCCCTGGTGCGCGGCCATACGCCGTGACCGATCCTCCCGCTGGCGGGCACCCAGCGCCAGCGGGCCGCTTTCTGGAGCCTGCCACTTCGGCCAACACCGCTTCCCGTGTCGCTGTCCTCTCTTCTCGACCCAGATCGCCGCTGGATGCGCCTTGCGCTGGTAGAGGCGGAGCGTGCATTCGACGCCGGTGAGGTCCCCGTCGGGGCGGTCGTGGTCAAGGGCGGCCAGATCGTGGGGCGCGGACACAACCAGGTGGAGCGCTTGTCGGACCCCACGGCGCACGCCGAGATGATCGCCGTGTCGGCAGCGTGCCAGACGCTCGGGAGCAAGTTCCTGGATGGCTGCACGCTGTACGTGACGCTGGAGCCGTGCCCAATGTGTGCTGGCGCCCTCGTCTGGTCTCGGCTGGACCGCCTCGTGTTCGGTGCGTTCGACGAGAAGGCCGGCGCTGCATCGACGCTGTACGACATCCCCCATGACCGCCGCCTCAACCACCAGATCGAGACTGTGTCCGGCGTCGAAGCTGACGCGGCCGCCGATCTGTTGCGCGCCTTCTTCAGGCAGCGCAGGGCGCGAGCCGTCGGCTCGGGGTCCGAGTTCACCGCTGGCGACGGCGCCGAGGGGGAGCCACCGTCGCATCGGCCTGCTTAGGCAGCTTTTGACGCTTCTGGGGCAACTCTAGGTCGGGATCGCAGGTTTAGCAGGATATGGAACAGACCCACACCTTCTCGCCAGTCGACGTGCTCGTCGTGGGCGCGGGCCCGATCGGGCTGGCGTGCGCGCTCGAAGCCGAGCGGGCGGGACTCTCCGCTCGCGTCGTCGAGAAAGGCGCCCTCGTCAACTCGCTGGTCGGGTACCCGACGCAGATGGAGTTCTTCTCCACGCCGGAGCTGCTCGAGATCGGCGGCCACCCGCTGGCGACGACCCACTACAAGCCACGCCGTGAGGAGGCCATCGACTACTACCGCAGCGTGTCCCAACGCGAGCGCCTAGACGTCCGGCTCGGGGAGCGCGTCCTCGATGTCGAGGGCGAGGCAGGCGCATTTCGGGTCCAGACCCCGAAGGGCACCCATCCGGCCAAGGCGGTTGTCTTGGCCACCGGGTTCTTCGACCAGCCCAATCGAATCGGCGTCGAGGGCGAAGAGCTTCCCCACGTCTCGCACTACTACAAGGAGCCGTACGGGTACAGCGGCCGCCGGGTCGTGGTCGTCGGCGCCAAGAACTCCGCAGCCAAGGCGGCCCTCGAAATCCACCGTCACGGTGGCGAGGTCGTTCTCGTGATCCGTGGCGACGATGTCTCGACCAGTGTCAAGTACTGGATCCGTCCCGACCTCCTCAACCGGATCAAGGAGGGCTCGATCGAGGCGCTCTTCCAGTCCTCCATCTCGTCGATCACGGAGGACGCTGTCACGGTCGACACGCCGGACGGCCCGCGCCAGCTGGCGGCGGACTTCGTCCTCCTGATGACGGGGTACCACCCGGACTTTGCGTTCCTGGAACGCATCGGTCTCGCCCTCGAAGGCTCGGAGCGAGCGCCAGCGGTGGACCCCGACACGATGGAATCGTCACGGCCGGGCGTCTACCTCGCCGGGACCGTGTGCGGCGGCCACGCCACGAGCCGGTGGTTCATCGAGAACGGCCGGATCCACGCGGCCAAGATCGCCGCCGACCTCGCGGGCCTTCCGGTGCCACAGCTTGAAGCGCTCGGCCAGCCCTAGCGCTCTCTGCTGGCGGCAGTTTTAGGAACCGGCCTGCTGAAGAATCTGGAGCACCTGCTGCGCGGTGGCCTGCCCCGGATCGAGTTGGAGCGCCGTCTGCGCGTGCCGGACCGCATCGTCGAACCGCTCTTGGTTGAGTCGGTGTAGGGCCAAGTTGCCGTGGGCGTCGGCGTTGCGCGGGCCTGCCTCGACGGCGCGCTCGAACAGAGGACTCGCACGCACGATCTCGCCTCGCTGCGCCAGCAGGACCGCGAGGTTGGTCAGGGCATCGGCTTGGCCTGGGTCCAGCTCGACGGCTTCTGCCAGAGCATCCTCCGCTGCGCCGAGGTCACCGCCTTTCGCCAGCGCACCTCCGAGCAAGACGTGCGCCTGTACCAGCCACGGCTCTTCCTCGATGGCCCGGCGGTACTGCTCAATGGCAACGTCCAAGCGTCCCTGGGACTCGTACAACCGGCCGAGGTTGACGCGGACATTGGCCGCGGCAGGCTGCATGTCCAGGGCGCGCTTGTACAACGACTCTGCGTCCGTCGTCGCGCGGCCTGCGTTCTCATAGGCCTGCGCGAGCGCGTTGAGACGCTCTGGGTTCTCGGCAATGTCCAGGGCGCGTTGGAGGGGCTCGATGGCCTGTCGTGCCCGTCCCGTTTCGAGTCGCACGAACCCAAGCAGGTACTGGGCCTCGCCAGCCTCGGGCCGGTCCGCCAGCTGGTCCTCCAGGATCGAGACACCACGCCGCAGCGCTGCATTGCCGCCGCCCTGGCGGGCGTAGATCACGTAGGCCATGCCCTCCTCGACAGACCCTCCCTGGTCCTCCTCGAAGTACGGCTCCAGGTCTCCGCTGGATGCGACCCCCTCGATCGGATCCTCGACGACGCGGATCCAGTGGTCGGTAAACGACGAGTGGGGAACATCGTCGGCGGCCACTTTGGGCATGTGGCACGAGAAGCAGTTGGCCGTCTCGGTGTGCTGCGCCGCCGCTGGCGACCCGGCGAGCGAAGCAGCCAGCGCATCCGGCGCGTGACAGGACTGGCAGGTCTGGTTGAAGTACTCCGGCCCCTTGTCGCGGAACCCCTCGTGCGGATTGTGGCACGTCACGCAATCCATCGCCGCCGACTCCGTGAAGCACGCACTCGCCTGCATCCGGTCGGCGTGTGAGATCACGCTCACCTGGCTCGCACTCTCCCCCGCCAGCTGGAAGATGGCGCGGTGCGCGGAAAGCGGCCGGCCAGGACGGTAGCTGTAGGCCGTCTCTCCTTCGCGGAGTACCGACACCTCACCGTTTAGGTGGCATTGCTGGCACACGTCCAGCCGCAGGTCGATCGACAGCCACTTCGGGTTCACGATGGTGACGTCGATGGAGTCAGGGGCCTCCTCGGATACCGTCCGTGCCTCGACGTGGAGTTCGCCGGGGCCGTGGCACGACTCGCATCCGATCCCGCTGGCGAGCGACGCGAACTTGCCGTCGGCAAAGGGCACGGGCTCGCTGACGCCGTTGTGGCAGGCCATGCAGCGGTCCGGGACGGTCCGGCCGAAGCGGGCGTTTTGCTCGGTGTATCCGGGGCTTAGGCCCCAGCGACCCGCGCCGTCATCGGCCTGGGTGTACCACGTGAGAGGAAGCTGGTAGAGACGGCCATTCTCCTCCGCCAGGTACGTCCGCGCAGCAGACCCGCTGCCGACGACGTACTGCATCTCGCGCACCAACTGGTGG
>JBCDLV010000097.1:0-10450 GCA_038744895.1 Bacteroidota bacterium
CGGTTCGAGGAGTTGATGACCGAGCAGCGAGAGCGCGCTCGCGCGGCGGCTGGGTTCTCCGTCGATAACTCCTCGGTGGATGTGTGGAACCCGACGACGGACGCGGAGACGCACGACGGCCGGCCCATCGAATTCGTCGGCTACGACGCTGTGGCGATTTCGGGTGCTCGCGTCCTTCGCACGCGAACCGTCGGCGAGGGCGACGACGCTCGTCACGAGCTGGTCCTCGACCGGACGCCGTTCTACGCGGAGTCCGGTGGCCAGGTAGGCGACACCGGTACCCTGAACATCACGGGCGGCGATACCCTCCACGTTCTCGACACAGTCAAAGACGCCGAGGGCACCATCATCCACGTCGTGGACCGTCTGCCCGAGGAGACCGGCGACGTGACGGCCGTCGTGGACACGGGGCGCCGCGAGCGGATCATGCGCCACCACACGGCGACCCATCTGCTTCACGCCGCGCTCCGCGAGTGCCTGGGCGATCACGTCCAGCAGAAGGGCTCGCTCGTTGCGCCGGACCGCCTTCGGTTCGACTTCTCTCACTTCGAGCGCATGACGCCAAAGGAGCAGCGAGCCGTCGAGGCACGCGTCAATGCGTTCGTGCTCCGCAACGTCGCGAAGCAGGAAGAGCGTGACGTGCCGATCGCCGAGGCCAAAGAACGCGGCGCCACAGCTTTGTTCGGCGAGAAGTATGGCGAGCACGTCCGCATGATTTCGTTCGTGTCCGACGACGGCGATCTGCCCGAGTCGATCGAGCTGTGCGGAGGCATCCACGTCGAGTCGACAGGTGCTGTCGGACTGTTCCGAATTACGTCCGAGGGCTCGGTCGCGTCCGGCATCCGCCGGGTCGAGGCGGTGGCCGGCGAGGCGGCGCTCGACTGGCTCCGAGGCGAGATGGACGAACTCGACGCTGCGCGCGCGCAGTTCAACCAACTCCCCGACGGGCTGGCGCCAGCGGTCGAGGGACTCAAGCGCGACGTGGCCGACCTCGAGTCGGCCATCGCAGACCTCAAGCGCCAGCAGGCCGCCTCGGGTCTCGACGCCATGCTCGACGACGCGACAGACGTCGAGGGTATCCGCATCGCCACGGGCGAGGTGCCAGGCGCCGACATGGACACGCTTCGCGACCTCGCCGAGACCGCGCGCCAGCGGCTGGCTGACAACGGCGTCGCCGTGTTCGGCGCAGCCGACGCGGCATCGGGCAAGGCCTACCTGGCGGCGTCCGTCACCGACGACGTCATCGGTAGAGGCATCCAGGCGGGCAAGCTGGTCGGCGCACTCGCCAAAAAAGTCGGCGGCGGCGGCGGCGGCCGGCCCCAGCTGGCGACCGCTGGCGGTAAGAACCCCGACGGACTGGCGGACGCGTTGGCGTCGGCAGCCGAGGAGGTGCGCGCGCTGCTCGGCTAAGCCTTCACACCCACGCGGTGCGTGAGGCACCGACCTTTTCGTTGTCTTTGTTCATCTTGACCACCTCTATGTACCGACTCCTCGCCCTTGCGCTCGTTCTCGCCGCGCCCGTCGCAGCCCAGGACGCGTTCATCCTCGAAGACGTGCTGACGCGCTCCGGCGGCATGCACGGCGGCAACGGACCCTTTACGCTCCTCGACCTGCGCGACGGCTCCGTGGTGGTGGCCCACGACGACGCCTCCCGAGCCGACTCCGCGTCCACGGCATGGGACCTCGGCCTGCGCGGCAACGAGGTCATCCTCAACGGCGGCGCCAGCGGGCCCGGTGGCCTCGTCGGCGCCCTGATGGACGCCGGGTTCGACGAGGTGACGGCCGTCCCGACGGACGGGCTCACGGCCGATGGCGACGAGGACTGCCCACGCGGTGCCGCTCGCATCGTGTGCCACGGATCCGGCAACGGCTGGTACACCTACACCGACAGCGGCGTCCTCCCGATCCCGGGCAAGACGCTTGTCGTGGTCCGCCCCGACGGGACGGGCGCTAAGGTCCGCTTCGTCGAGTACCGCCTGGGCGCGTCCATGTCGGGTCCGCGGCTGGTGACCCTGGAGGTGGCCCCGCTGGCGAGTGCGGGCGAGTAGCTCCGGCTCGGGAAGCCCCGGGTCCGTCCGGGATGCGGTCGCGTTCCACGCGGCCTTCGGCGTCCTCGCGCTGGCGGGGCTCGCCCTGCCCGCGCCTGCGCTCGGCTGGCGCCTGCTGGCGCTGGTGGTGATCTACAACGTGGCCTTCTTCCTGGTCGGCCGCTGGCGGATGCATCGCGAGTGGACCCGACTGTGGGCCTTCCTGGTGCCGCTGAGCGCCTTCCAGGTGATCCCAGATGCCGTGCTGGTCGGCGTCATCGGGTCGTTGGACTTTCCGGACACCGGTGGCCCTCGCCTCGGGCCGATCCCGCTGGCGATGGCCGGCATGTGGACGATCCCGCTGTGGGTCGCGCTCTTCGCTGCAGACCGCCAGCGGGCCGGCGACAGGGTTCGGATTCTCGTCGCAGGGCTGTTCACCGGCCTCATCCTCGTCGGCGCCGAGGCGACGCTCTGGGCGATTCCCATTTGGCAGGCCGTCGGCGTGACGACGGTCGCTCACGTTGCGCTCTACGTGGTGCTCCCCGAGGTGCTGCTGGGAAGCGTCGCCTACGCGGCCTACCTCTCGACCCGAGACGGCAGCCGAGGGCGCCAAGTGGCTGCGGCAGCGCTCGTGTCGCTGGTCTACGCCGGCGCCCTGGTGACGTCGTACGGCATCATCGAGCGAGGACTCTTCCCGTAGGTCGGCTGTCCGGAATCGGCGTTCGTTCGCGGGTCGAGTTTGTTGCCGGTCGCGTTCCGGCAGTCTTCACCGCCTCGCCCCGGAGCGCCAGCGGGCAACGATGTAGCTTAGCCGCCCCGTGGAGAGGTGCCGGAGTGGTCGAACGGGGCGGTCTCGAAAACCGTTGTGCCTTCACGGGTACCGTGGGTTCGAATCCCACCCTCTCCGCTGACGGCCTCGGCTCCTGGAGCCGGGGCCGTTCGTCGTTCCTGAGGGGCTGCCCGGAGTCGGCGGCCCCTGCCGCGTAGCTTCCCGATCCCTTTCGACCCAATCTGTGGCCGACCGCCCGCTCCTCGTCACGTCTGCGCTCCCGTACGCCAACGGCCCCCTCCACCTGGGCCACCTGGCAGGAGCCTACCTGCCGGCCGACCTGTTCGTGCGCTACCAGCGGCTGGCGGGGCGCGACGTCGTGTGGGTGTGCGGATCCGACGAGCACGGGGCGGCCATCGCCATCCGCGCGCGAAAGGAGGGCACGACGCCCCAGGCCATCGTCGACCGATACCACGGCGAGTTGGCCGAGGCGTTCGAGGCGTTCGGCATCGCGTTCGATGTCTATAGCCGCACCTCGGCACCGGTCCACCACGAGATGAGCCAGGACCTCTTCCGGTCCATCGAGGCCGCCAGCGGGTTCGTCACGAAGACCACGACGCAGCTCTACGACCCGGAGGCCGGGCTCTTCCTGGCCGATCGGTTTGTGGTCGGCACCTGTCCGATCTGCGGCTACGAATCCGCGTACGGCGACCAGTGCGAGAACTGTGGGGCCTCGCTCTCCCCGGACGATCTCATCAACCCTCGGAGCACGCTCTCTGGCGCCACGCCGGAGCGCCGCGAGACGACCCACTGGTACCTGCCACTCGGCGACATCCAACCGAAGCTGGACGACTGGATCGCCACCAAGGGTTACTGGAAGCCCAACGTGCTGGGCCAGGTGAAGAGCTGGCTTCAGGCTGGTCTGGCGGATCGCGCCATGACCCGTGACCTCGACTGGGGCATCCCCGTCCCGTCCGAGATCGACGGCGACACCGACGGGAAGGTGCTGTACGTCTGGTTCGACGCTCCCATCGGCTACGTGTCGGCCACCAGGGAGTGGGCCGAGCGCGAGGGTGATCCCGACCGCTGGCGCCGGTACTGGCAGGAGCACGAGGACGGCACCGTTCCCGAGCTGGTCCACTTCATCGGGAAGGACAACATCGTGTTCCACTGCCTCACGTTTCCGGCGGTCCTGATGGCTGCCAACGAGGCGCAGCCGGATCTCCGTCCGTTCGTGCTCCCGGAGAACGTGCCGGCCAACGAGTTCCTCAACCTGGAGGGTCAGAAGCTGTCGACGAGCCGTGGGTGGGCCGTCTGGGCGACCGAGGCCGCGGCGTCGTTCGATGCCGACCTCCTCCGCTACGCCCTGGCCGTCGGCCTCCCCGAAGCCAAGGATGCCGACTTCACCTGGGCCGACTTCCAGGCCCGCGTCAACGGCGAGCTGGCCGACGTGGTCGGCAACTTTTGCAACCGGGCCCTGACGTTCGCGGCGCGCTTCTGCGACGGGCAGGTGCCGGCGCTCGCCGAGCCGTCCGACGCCGACCGCCAGATGCTCGACGCGCTCGCGGCGGCGCCAGCGGAGATCGGCGCGGCCTACCGCGACTACCGCATCCGCGATGCCGTCGCCCGAACGGTCCAGCTGGCGCGCCTCGGCAACCAGTACCTCCAGGAGACCGAGCCGTGGAAGACGCGCAAGACCGACGAGCAGGCGATGCGTAACTCGGTCCATGTCGCGCTCCAGGTGTCCGCCAGCCTCTCGATCCTGCTCGACCCGATCGTGCCGGGCATCGCCGCCCGCCTGCGGCAGATGCTGGCGCTGGACGGCGTCCGCACGTCGGAGCGGGCGGGCAGCGAAGGCCTCGGATGGGACGATGCAGCGCGTCCGCTCCTCGACGCCGGCCACGCCATCGGCGAGCCGGGCATCCTGGTGGCCAAGGTTGAGGACGAGGCCGTCGAGGCCGAGCGCCAGCGGCTCTCCTCGCGCGCTGCTGCCGCGGATGCGACGTCCGAGGCGCCAGCCGGGGATGCGCTCTCCGAGGCGCCAGCGGGGGACAGGGCGCCGCACGCCCCGCTGGCGGACGAGATCACGTTCGACCAATTCACGCCGCTCGACCTTCGGGCCGGCCGGATTGTCACAGCCGACCTGCACCCGAAAGCTGACAAGCTCCTCCGGTTCGATGTGGATCTCGGGTTCGAGACACGCCAGATCTTGTCGGGGGTGCGCGAGCACTTTGCGCCGGAAGACCTGGAGGGCCGGACGGTGGTCGTTGTCGCCAATCTGGCGCCGCGGACGATTCGCGGGCTCGAAAGCAACGGGATGATTCTCTTCGCCGAGGATCGAGAGGGACGGCTGATCGCTGTCGAGACGACGGCTGAGCCGGGCGCTGTGGTCAGATAGCGCTGGCGCGGCGGCGGGTTTCGCCAATCGGCTGTCGCCCTGGCGGCTAGGCTTCGGGATGCGCACGCTTGTCCTGCTGCTCGTCCTCTCAGGCTGTGCTGGCTCCAGCCAACCCGCTGGCGAAAGCGTGGCCGAGACATGGACGGCGCTGGAGGCGGGGCATCCGTTCTGGGAGCACGACACCGTGGACTGCCGAGATGTGTGGGGGGCCCTGGGCACACGTGGCGCCCGAGGGCCGGCCTGCCAGATCGCTCAGGTTCAGTCACTCGGAGCGCTGGCCGCACGATCGGGGTTCTCCGTGTGGACCTCGGGCCCGCACGGCGGGGAAGGGCAGACCCTGGGTCTCGACCTTCAGTCGGACGACTTTGGGCGCTACAACCCGGCGTTCGTCGCGTGGGCGGTGGACCACATTGTGCCCGAGTCTCCCGTCTTGCGCGCCCTGGCGCAGCGGGTGTACGACCGCGATCTCAGGACGATTGCTCGCGCGCACTGGCTCGCTCTGCAGAGCCTTCAGTCGGATGGATTTCCAGACGCTGAGCCCTGGGATGTCGCTCGGTACCGAGCCTACCTCCTCACCGGACAGGTGCCGCCGGGCGTGCGTCCTGGTGAAGACGGCGGCATCTCGATCTACGACGTGTTCGCGTCGCGTGCCCGTCAGTCGGTCCGGGCCGAGGGCGGCGATCGTCTGGACCCTGTGTACCGTGTCGGGCTTCAGTTTCGAGGCGTCGTCGGGGCCTCGTTCTGGGTTCGTCGCCAGGAGGACGGTACCTCTGACCTGTTCGCCCAGGGCCTCGACGACTTGCTGACGGCGTTCGATGCCGAGTGGGTCTCTGCCCGGCGCTGACCGCTGGCGTCCCGACTCAGGCGCCATCGGTGTTGACGCCAGCGGGTAGGCCATGCGAGAAGGAGGGCGCTCTGGACGACGAAAAGGCTTCCCGACGGTAGTGCGGCACCCGCGTTGGTAGGTTGACGGCACCTCGATCTGCCTATGCGTCTCCTCGCTTTCGTCCTGCTGGCGGCTGCCGCCAGCGCCCAGCCGTCCCGCAACGATTCCGGCCGGCCGCTGCTCCCTGAGCAGGCGGCCATCGACGTGACCTACGCGGATATCGACCTCTCCCTGGACATCGAGAACCGGTCGATCCAGGGATCCGTGGTGACGGAAGCGCGCGTCGTCCAGCCGACGGCGACGCTCGTGTTCGACTTGGACGCTCCTCTGGCGGTGACCGCCGCGGAGGAGGTCGGATATGTCGTCGGCACGGGAGAGGAGATCGCCCTGCCGCGGCGGTTCGCGCGCGACGAGCACCGCGTTCGCATCCACCTGGGGCGAACCGTCCAGCCCGGGCAGGGCGTCCGCGTGCGGATCGCATACCGCGGGCAGCCGCGCGTGGCGCCGAACCCGCCGTGGGAGGGAGGCGTCACCTGGGCCGAGACCGTCAGCGGGGACCCGTGGGTCGCCGTCAGCTGCCAGATGAACGGCGCCGATCTCTGGTGGCCCGTCAAGGACCACCCGTCCGACGAGGTGGACTCGCTTCGCATCTCGCTCCGCGTGCCGGAGGCTCTCCGCGCCATTGCCAACGGGGTCTCGGAGGGGCGCGAGACGCACGGCGACGGTACCGCGACGGAGCACTGGTTCGTGTCTCAGCCGATCAACAACTACGGCGTCTCGTTCGGTGTCGGGCCGTTCGAGACCGTCACGGCGGACTACGAGAGCCCCGCCGGCTGGCGCCAGCCGGTCCCGTTCTTCGTGCTTCCGGAGAACGCCGATGACGCACGCCGACAGCTACCGGGATTCCTCGACGCGATGGCCTTCCTGGAGCGGACCTTCGGCCCTTACCCTTGGCGGGCGGACGGCTACAAGCTCCTGCACACGCCGTATCTCGGGATGGAGCACCAAACCCTGGTGGCCTACGGGTCGGACTTCCAGGACAACGAGTACGGCTTCGACTGGCTCCACTACCACGAGCTGGCGCACGAGTGGTGGGCCAACCTGGCGACCGCGCCCGATTGGCGCGACTTCTGGGTCCACGAGTCGTTCGCCAACTACGCCGAGGCACTCTACGCCGAAGACATCGCCCGCCGGCGCGACGGAGACGACGCCGCCGCCGCCGCCTACCTCCGGTACATGCAGAGGAGCCGCGACCGCATGCGCAACGAGATCCCGCTGGCGCCGCGCGAGACGCGCACCGCGCAGCAGATGTACGGCGTCGAGCGAGGGGGCAACCCCGACATCTACACCAAAGGGGGCTGGGTGCTGCACACGCTGCGCTGGCACTTAAACGACGACGTGCGGTTCTTCGCCGCCCTGCGCTCGTTGCTCTACCCGACCGAACTGGACGAAGCCACCACCGACGGGCGTCAGGCACGCTTCGTCTCGACGGCCGATGTGCTGGCTGCGTTCTCGCGCGTGGCGGGCCGTGACCTGAGTGACGTCTTCGAGGTCTACGTGCGCCAGCCGGAGCTCCCGCTCCTCTCTGTCGAGGGCTCGCCGACGGAGGTTCGCCTCCGCTGGGTGCTTCCAGAGTCCGTCGCCGACCGCACCTTCGACGTGCCAGTCGAAGTCGCCATCGACGGGCAGCGCCAGCGGATCGCTATGACGGGTGGCTCTGGGGCGTTCGCGGTCTCCGCCAACTCCGACGTGGAGATCGACCCGGACGGACGGGTCCTGTTCGAGCTGCTCGACTGACCCGTGCGTCGACGCCTTCTGATCGCAACGCTCCTCTGCGCGGCTACCGACGCCGGCGCGCAGGCGGGCCCGCTGGCGGATCTCGCAGAGCGCCTGGACGCGCAGGCGCTGACCGAAGCGTCCAGTGTGCGCATCACGTCCCGCGCGGCGCTTCCCGATGGAGACCGCCGGCTGCGGACGCGCTCCGTGTTCTCCATCTCATCCGACCGAGCGGCTCGGTGGGAGGTGACCGCTGGCGATGCCACGCGGACCGTCTGGGTGACGGCGACAGACGCGGCGTCGGTGGTAGGTGACTCGGCAACGGCGATGGGAGAGTCCGCGCGCCAGCAGGTTCTGGATGCGATGTGGCTGGACCCGGTCGTGCTGCTCATGCGGAGTTGGGAGGTCGACGCGCAGGCCCTCACGGATGACCTGATCCAGGTCGAGGTCCCGGGACGCCGGCATCCTGTGCTGATTGGTCTCAACGCCAGCGGTCTCCCCGTGCGGATCACGTCCCTCCGAGATCGCGGAGCCAAGCGTCAGTACGTGGCCGTTCGGTTCAGCGACTTCCGACGCGTCGACGGGATGCTGCTGCCGTTTCGAGCGGTGCAGACGGTGGACGGGAAGACGACCGGGGAGGTCACCATCGAGCGCATCGATCTGGACGAGCGGCTCGCAGGGGTGCCATTTGATAGGGAGTAGCTGACAGGATGAAAGGGTCTCGTCCTACATCGCGTCGGCAACGGGATCACGCCTCGCGTGGTTAGACGACTTCCAACCATCAGTCCCATGCGACGTACTCTATTTCCCGCGTCACTCTTGGCCGCCGCTCTCGCCGTCACGGCGTTCACGTTGCCTGATTACATCGTCGCGTCCTTCTCTAACATGCAGCCTTCGGGCACCATCAACGGGTGGGAGCAGCTGTCGCTGGGCGATGCGGCTCCGAGCCGGTACGCGCTCGTCGAAGACGGAGGGCAAACCGTCGTTCGCGGGACGGCCTCCAACTCGGCGTCCGGCCTCGTCCGCCGCTTCGAGATCGAGCCGTCACGCTTCCCGATTCTCACCTGGCGCTGGAAGGCCGAGAACGTGATTTCGGGCGGCAACATCCGCAGGCGTAGCGGCGACGACTACCCCGCGCGCATCTACGTCCTCTTCGACTTCGACCCCGCAGACCTTTCCTTCGGGGACCGGGTCAAGTACAGGGCACTCCGCGCCCTCGGCTACGACGAGATCCCCGTGCGCGCGATCAGCTACGTGTGGGCCAACCGAGCCAGCGAGACGCAGCCCGTCCCCAACGCCTTCACAGATTGGGTCCACATGATCCCCGTGGAGAGCGGTGATGCCAACGTGGGCACATGGCAGACCGAGCGACGAGACCTGGTGGCCGATTACCGCGCCGCCTTCGGAGAAGACCCGCCAGCGGTCGCCGGCGTCGCCATCATGTCCGACTCCGACAACACGGGCGGGTCGGCGACGGCCTACTTCGGCGACATCCGCATGACCACGCGGTAGGCGCGGTAGGCCACCCGAGGCCCCCACACACCCCCGCTGGCGACGCCTGCGAACGCCAGCGGGGTTGGAGAGATGGGTGCCAGCAGTGGACGGCTCCGCTGGCGCGGAGCGTCCGGCTGCGTGTCAGCCGATGCTGAGCTTCTCGTTTTCGCCCAGGTCCGTAGCGGGCTCGCCGGTCAGCTTCGACTTGACGTACCCGAGGGCGTACACGACTGGGTTGGAGGGCGAGTCCCAGTACTCGGCTCGCTCCACCTCCAGCTTGATGAGGCGAAGGTGCGGGTCGTCCAGCCCCTTCGGAAACCACGCCGCCAGCGGCTCCGACCAGAGCTCCTCGGCCTTCTGGCGGTCGTCGACGATCAATGCCGTGCCGGCCATGGTGACGTAGTCCTGGCGCCCAGGGTGGGCGAAAGCCGCGCCGACGTCTCGGTTGCGCGCGATGTGCTCGACCTTTTCAGAGTCGTCGCGGGTGAAGAACCAGAGGTCGCCGCCGAAGCGGACGCTCTGGGTAGCCATGGGGCGCGACCATGGCTTGCCGTCGGTGTCGACGGTGGTAAGCATGCAGATGCGGATGTCCTCGATGAGGTCCGCGAGCTTTTCGATGCGCTCTCGGCGCTCAGAAGGGGAGAGGTCAGACATGGAGATGGGAGAAAGGGCTCTAGGGTACGTTGGGTCCCCTCCACGGTTCATCGCCGACACTCCATGACCACAAGAACGCTCGGTCTCCTGATTTTCCTGACCGGCTGCGCATCCGGAAATACTCCTCCTTCGCCACAGGAGGCCGTCTACACCGACGTGTGGGCAGGGCTGGACGACGCCGACGCCCGCCTCTCGGGTCGAGTGCCCGACGTGTGCGACGCGTCCTTCGTGACGTGGTTTACGTCCTTCGGCATCCGCGGTACCGCATGCCTCGCGGCCCAGGTGGCCTCGCCAGCGGAGCTGATGGCTCGCGCCCCGATGGCTCCGTTCGCGTCGGGCCCGCACCAGGTGTCAGAGCAGGGCGTGCGCTTCGACCTGGGCGATGCCCGAGCGTTTGGCCACTACGACCCCGCGTTTGTCCAGTGGCTGTCGGCCGCGGCCGTGCC
>JBCDLV010000098.1:0-10447 GCA_038744895.1 Bacteroidota bacterium
GGCATCCACGGTACCCACCTCTCGCTCGCGCTCACGGCCCGCCTCGGCTGGCCCCGCGACCGGGTCCGGGTCCTGGATCCCCATTCCGAGCCCCTCGCCCTCTGGTCCCGCCAGACGGCCAACACGGGGATGACCTTCATGCGGTCGTCCCTCGTGCACCACCTTGCCCTCGACCCGTACGGGCTGAAGCGCTTCGCGCGCTTGCCCGAGACCGCTGGCGTGGCGCGCTTCGCTGCGCCGTTCCGGCGGCCCGCGTACGCGCTGTTCCAGACGTTCGCGGCGCACACCGTTCGCAGCCGTGACCTCGGCGCGCTCCGCGTTCAGGGACGGGCGTCCGGGCTTCGCCGCCTGGCCACCGGGTGGCGCGTCGAGACGGCGGACGGCGCCCTCGATGCGCGCCGGGTGGTGCTCGCCACTGGACACACGGAGCGCCTGTGCTGGCCCGCCTGGGCGAGTGCGCTTCGCGAAGCTGGCGGACAGGTCGACCACCTGTTCGACCCCGCGTTCGACCGCGCGGCCGTGCCCGAGGGCCACCGGGTGGCCGTCATCGGGGGCGGCATCTCCGCAGCGCAGGCGGCGACGGCGCTCGCACGGCGAGGGCCCACGGTCCTCGTCTCGCGCCACGCGCTGCGGGTCCACACCCTCGATGCCGACCCGGGATGGCTGGGCCCCAAGTACATGGCCGGCTTTCAGCGCCAGCAGTGCCCGGTGGCCCGACGCCGCGCCGTCAACGGCGCGCGGCACCGCGGGTCCGTCCCGCGGGACGTGCTCCGCCAGCTGGCGCGGGCGGTCCGCCACGATGGGCTGGTGCAGATCACGGCCGAGGCCACGGCGGTCGAGATGGATGCACCCGGGCCGGATGCGGCTAGACGGTTGCGCCTTGCGCTGCGCCAGCTGGACGGCACGGCCTCGGACGTGGTCGTGGACCGGATCGTGCTCGCGACGGGCTTCGAGGCCTCCCGGCCCGGTGGCCCGTGGCTGGACGAGGCTATCCACGCCGAAGGCCTGCCGCTGGCGCCGTGCGGATTCCCCCGTGTGCGCGGCTCGCTCGCGTGGGCGCCGGGGCTGTACGTCGCGGGCCCGCTCGCTGAGCTCGAACTCGGCCCGACGGCCCGCAACATCGCGGGGGCCCGCGCAGCGACCAACTACCTCCCACCCGCTTGATCTCTCTCGTCGGCCGGCGCCAGGTGTGTGTGGCGCTCGCCGGCTCCCGCCAGCCGCGCCCCGGCTGGCGGGCCCCTTCCCCCAAGACCATGCGTTTGCTCCTCCTCCCACTCCTTCTCCTCGCCGTCGCTGCCGAAGCGCAGACGGGCGCGATTGCCGGGCAGATCACCGAGGCCGCCAGCGGTGACCCGCTCGAAGGCGCCACCGTGGCCGTCGCCGGGACGACGCTCGGAGCTGCCACCGAAGCCGACGGGCGGTACCGGATCGAGCGTGTGCCCGCTGGCGCGGTGGCCGTTCGCGTGTCGTTCGTCGGCTTTGCACCGCGCGACACGGTTGTGACCGTCCAGTCGGGCGGGACGGTCCGGCTGGACGTGGCGCTCGCCGAGGCCGGGGACGCGCTCGGCGAGGTGGCCGTCGAGAGCGACGCCGAGGCCGAGTCCATCCGTGAGAGCCCCTTCGCCGTCTCCATTGTCGACGGGCAACAGCTGGCGGGGCGTGGGCTGACCGTAGACGAGGCCATCGCGCGTGTGGCTGGCGTTCAGGTGCGGCGCTCGGGCGGGCTGGGCTCCGCCAGCGTGTTCTCGATCCGAGGCCTCGAAGGGCAGCGCGTCCAGATCTACGTCAACGGCAACGCGGCCGACGTGGCCGGCGACGCCTTTACGCTCGACAACATCCCGCTCCAACTCGTCGAGCGGGTCGAGGTGTACAAGGGCGTCGTCCCCGCCCAGTTCGGCGGCGACGGCCTGGGCTCGGCCATCAACGTGGTCACGATCCACCCGCCAGCGGGCTACCTCGACGCCGGAGTCACGCTAGGCTCGTTCGGACAGCAGCAGATTTCGGTCACCGGGTTGCGCCCGCTGGGACTCGGGTTCGAGGCGGGCGCGTCGGTCAACGTGGACCGGGCGGAGAACGACTACGTGATGGAGAACCCGTTCCAGCCGGGCCTCGTCGTCCGCCGCGACCACGACCGGATCGAGCGGACGCTCGTCGGGACGAAGGTGGTCAACGATCGGGCGTGGTTCGACGAACTCGGCGTCGAGGCGGCGCTCATCTCCGAGCGACGCGAGGTCCAGGGCATCCAGACCAACATCCAGCAGGCCGAGTCTCGGTCGAATCTCGGCGTGATCGTCCTGACGGGTGAGCGCGACGGTGCGCTCGGCGGGCGGCTCTCGCTGCGGACGGCGCTCATCGGGCTGTGGGCGCGTGGGTCGCTCGTGGACACCTCGGCGGTCCGATTCGGCTGGGATGGCACAACGCGTCCGAGTCCGAATGGGCGCGGTGAGATCGGCTTCTTTCCCTCCGACTCCGACAGCCGGACGACCCTCTACCGCTACCGCATCGCCTCGGCCTTCCGCGCCAGCTCAGCCCATACCATCAACCTGTCAGGCATCTTCGACAGGACGGCATTCCGGCCCTCGAATCCCATCGCGAACGAGTTTGCCGGGCGCAACGTGGCCGACTTCCCGGGCGATCAGTCCTCTGCCGTCGTGGGGATCTCGCACGAGTGGCGCCCTCTCGGCGAGCGGTTCATCGCGGTGACCGGTGCTAGAGGGTATGCCTACTCGGCATCGGGCACGCCCTCGGCGCTGTTCAACCTGACCACGGACGACCCCGAGCGGGTCGAGAGCCAGTCGGTCGAGGCGGGGGCGAGCCTCGCGCTGCGGTACCGGCTCGGTGACGGAGTGCTCGCGAAGGCAGCCATCGAGAACGCGCGGCGGTTGCCGTCCTCGGCCGAGCTGTTCGGCGACGGACTCCTGGTCCAAGCATCGCCGTCGCTCCAGCCTGAGCGTGCCGTCAACCTCACCCTCGGCGCCCAACTCGACCAGCGGTTTGGCGGCCGGCGCATCCAGGCCGAGGTCAGCGGCTTCTACCAGGAGATCCGCAACCTCATCCGACTCGGTGTCGGAGTGGGCGGGTCAGCGTCGCACACGAACCTGGGCGCGGCGCGCATCGCGGGTGTGGAGGCCGAGGTCCAGGGAGACGTGACGTCGTGGCTCTTCGCCCGAGCGTATGGCACTTTCCTCGACGCGCGCGACGTGCTCGAGACCCAGCCCGGTACGTCGACGCCGAACCCGACCAACGGACTCCGCATCCCGAACCTCCCGTACCTCTTCGGCGGGCTTCAGGCGGAGGGCTACCGCGACGGCCTCCTCGGACGGAGATCCCGAGCCAAGGTGTTCTACGAGGGCCAGTACACGGGCGAGTACTTCTACGCCTTCGAAGTCAGCCAGCGCCAGGAGCGTCGAATCCCGCGCGCGATCACCCACACCGTCGGCGCCGAGGTCGCGTGGCTCGACACCGGTCTCACCCTCTCGGCCGAGGTCCAAAACCTGACCGACGCCACCGTCCTCAACCAGTTCAACCTCCCGCTTCCAGGCCGGGTCGCCCGGCTCAAGCTCCGCTACACCCTGGTCGGCTCGCGCTGACCGCTCTCACCTACCCCCATGACTCGATTCCTTCCCGCAGCGCTCGCCGCTGTTCTCGTCCTCAGTGCCTGCGACAGCGGGACCGATGAGCCCGAGCCTGAACCGGCCGTCCCCGATGTCCTCCTGGTCACGACGGTCCCGGACCAAACCGGTCAGAGCGGCTCGTCGTTTGTCCAGACCATCTCGCTCGACCAAGAGACGGTGACCAACGCCAATGCCTTCGAGCAGACGTTCTTCGTCTACGCCCACCAACGCGGCGATGAGGTGATCACGACCCAGAACATCGCGGGCGACGAAATGACGCGCTACGTCCGTGGCGCCGACGGCGCGCTCACCGAGACCGGGCGGCTCACGTTGCCCGCTGGCGGCGTCGGCTCGAACGTGGTTTGGGCGAGCGATACGCGTGCGTACGTGAGCCTGCTCTTCGCCGGCCAGATCATCGCGTTCAACCCGCAGACGATGACCGAGATCGAGACCCTCGATCTGACCACGCTCGGAATCGCGCGCAACCCGGCAAACCCGGATGACACGAATCCTGAGCCGGGCGTGATGCTCGTCTCCGGCGGCAAGCTGTACGTCGGCCTCCAGCAGTTCGTGGCTCCGTTTGCCTCGGCCAACGGGATCGACGTGGCGGTCTTCGACGCGGCGACCGGCGCCTTCGAGCGCGTCATCAGCTCAGACAACTCGGCGGCTCCCGGTCGCTACGGGTTCAACCAGACGATGTTCGTCGACGAGAATGGTGACCTCTACGTGTACGGCATCGCCTCGTTCGGCTTCGTCCCGGGACAGCGCCCGGGCTTCCTGCGGGTTCGCAGCGGCGAGACGGAGTTCGACCCGACGTACTTCCTCGACACCTCGGCGATCTCGCTGCCCGTCGAGGGCGGGGCCACCGGGACGCTCAACGGCATGGTCTACGGCGGCGACGGGTTCGTCTACGGGACCATCGAGGTGATCGCGGGGCGGTCCAACCCGCCCAACTTCCTGACCGACTTCAACTGGCAACCCGTCCGGTTCAACCTCGCGCAGCGGACCGGCGAAGTGCTTCCCGTTCCGATCGGCAACGGATTCTCGACGGGCGTCGGGCTGATCGATGGGCAGGTGCTGTTCGGGCTGAGCACGGAGGCCGCCAGCGGGATCTACGCCTACGACATTGCGACCGGTCAGGCCGGCTCTGATCCCATCGTGACGGTGTCCGGCCAGCTCCAGGCCGTGCTCGGCTTCGACAACTAGTTCCATGACCACCGATGTCCTCATCGCGGGCGCGGGCCCCGCAGGCCTCGAAGCCGCTCTCGTTCTCGCCCGTGCGGGACGGTCGGTCGTCGTGTTGGACGGCGGGCCGGGCCGGAATGCGCCGGCGGCCCGCGCCTACAACGTGTTCACCCGCGACGGGACGCCGCCCGCGGACCTGCGCCGCATCGGCCGCCAGCAGGCCGAAGGGTACGGCGCCACGTTCATCGAGGGCGAGGCGCTCGGCGCCGAGACACGCGATGGCGGCATCCGGGTCCCGCTGGCGGACGGGTCCGAGGTGCTCGCGCGTCGGCTCCTACTGGCGACGGGTGTCGAGGACGTGCTGCCCGAGATCCCCGGCGTAGCCGACGCGTGGGGCGAGACGGTGGCCCACTGCCCCTACTGCCACGGCCACGAACTGCGCGGTCGCCCGACGGCCGTGCTGGGGTCTGGCGAAATGGGCGCCCATCTCGCGGGCCTGCTCCTCGGCTGGACCGACCAGGTGACCCTCTGCACCAGTGGTGAGCCCCTCTCGGACGACGACCGCCAGCGGGTCGTGGACCTCGGCGTCGCAGTGGACGACCGCCCCGTGGCGGCACTCGACGTAGACGGCCGGCAGGTCCACGCCGTCGTGTTCGGGGACGGCGGGAAGCTGGAGGTAACTGCCGCGTACATCCAGCCTGACCAGCACCCACGTGGCCTGCTTCCCGATGCCCTCGACCTGGCGCGCACCGACGCAGGCCACGTCCAGGTGGACGAGTCGATGCGCACGAGCGTGCCCGGCGTCTGGGCCTGCGGCGACATGACGACTCCGATGCAGGCCGTCCAGATGGCCGCTGCGTCAGGCTTCACGGCTGCTGCCTTCCTCAACCACGACCTCGTGTCGAGCGGCGTTCGCTTCGCCGCGACGCCTCCCTCAGTCCCCTCTCCTGACGGATGACCTCTACGACCTCCACCGCCCCGAAGTCTCGACTCGACCTCGTCGGGATCGCGTTGTCAGGCCTCTGCCTTCTCCATTGCCTCGCCATCCCACTCGTCGCCACGGGGGCGCTCGCATGGGCCGCCTCGGAGAGCATCCACATCGGCCTGACCGTTGCGCTGTCCGTCGTCGTGGTGGCCGTAGCTGTGCCGAGCTACCAGCGCCACCGGCGGGCCTCCATCCCTGCGCTTCTGGTGGGCGGCATTGCTCTCCTCGTCGCGGCCGTGACCGTCGGCGAGGCGATGGGTGAACTCGCCGAGACGCTGCTGACCGTTGCGGGGTCGATCGTCCTCATCGCGGGGCACGTCCTCAACCTGCGCCTCCGTCCGGTCGGCCGTCCCGTCGCGTGATGAAGCTCCGGCGTCCTGGCCTTCTCCTCCTGCTGGCGCTGCTGGTCTCGGCCTGCGCGCCCGCTGCGCTCGTCCCCGAGGCCCCGCTGGCGTCCGCCAGCGGGGCGGTCCCGGACGACTGCTTCGCGCTGACGGCGCTGGCCGAGGGAGACCGGGTGCTCGCGGACTCCATCCTCGCGGCCGGGCTCGACCACGAGGGCCTGTTCACGCTCGCCGCCGGGCTGAAGCCGATCTCGACGCTCCACCAGGAGTCGCTGCCCCTGGCTCGGCCGGCGTCCGTGCCCGCTGGCGTGCGCGATGCGGCGCCGGTCGGGTTCGGGGCGTCGGCGACCCGTGTCGCGCAGCTGTACCGCGTCGCCGACGCGCTGCGGTGCGGATCGGTCGAGACCGTCGTCGTGCCGTTCGCGCGGCCGTTCAAGGGGAACAAGACCCTCCAGGTCGTCGCCGTGGATCGCCAGCGGGTGGACGCCGTCCTGGCGCGCGACGCCCGGTTCTGGGCTGCCCTGGGGCTCACGCCTGGTGCCGACCCTACGCTCGTCGTCTCCGTCGTCGAGCACGCCCAGGCCTACGACCGCTGGCGCGGCTACGGCTACCTCTTCGGCTACCCCGAGGACGCCGTCACCTTCTTCGTCGAGGCCGGCCGCCAGCGGGACTCCACCGGACAGTTCGTCGCCCGCGACTTCGTCCACGCGCCGGTGCATGCCCGTGAGACGGGCCACTTCACCTGGGCCGTTCCCGAAGGCCACGCGCTCACCGAGGCCGACTCGCTCCGCCTCGCCGCCGCCGCGGACCTCCTCGCGGCGTACCGCCAGCGGCGGCCCGACTACCTCCGCGCCGACTCGACCGTTCGTGCGGCCGACCTCCTCCGTGACTGGGCGCGCGAGCCCCGCCAGACCTACGCCTTCTAGCCAGACCTCGCTATGACGCCCGTTCCTGTTACCGTCCTCTCCGGCTTCCTCGGCGCTGGGAAAACGACGCTCCTCAACCACGTCCTCGCCAACCGCGAGGGCCGCCGCGTCGCGGTCATCGTCAACGACATGTCCGAGGTCAACGTCGACGCCTCGCTCGTGCGCCAGGGCGAGGCCACGCTCCAACGCACCGATGCCCGGCTCGTCGAGATGTCCAACGGGTGCATCTGCTGCACGCTCCGCGAGGACCTGCTGATCGAGGTGTCCCGACTCGCTCGCGAAGGGCGCTTCGACGCGATCCTGATCGAATCGTCCGGGATCTCAGAGCCCCTCCCGGTGGCCGAGACGTTCACGTTCGAGGATGAGACCGGCCACTCGCTCAGCGACGTCGCCCGGCTCGACACGCTCGTGACCGTCGTGGATGCCGGTAACCTCCTCGATGAGATCGATTCCGTCGAAAGCCTCAAGGACCGCGGCATGGAGGCGACCGAGGGCGATGTTCGGTCCATCGGCGAGCTCCTCCTCGACCAGATCGAGTTCGCCGACGTGATCGTGCTCAACAAGCTCGACACGGTCTCGGCCGACGAGGCGGAGGTCGTCGAGGCCGCGCTCCGGCGCCTCAACCCGCGCGCCCACCTTCTCAAAACGACGAACAGCGAGGTCCCGCTGGCGGAGGTGCTCGAAACCGGCCGCTTCAGCTTCGAGGAGGCCGCCGACGCCCCGGGGTGGCTGGTCGAGATGCGCGGCGAGCACCTACCCGAGACCGAGGAGTACGGCGTCAGCTCGTTCGTGTACCGAGCGAGGATGCCGTTTCACCCCATGCGACTCTGGCGCTTCTTCAAGAATCGCTGGCCGGCCGTTCCTGACGCGCCGGGTGTGCTCCGCTCGAAGGGCGTCTTCTGGCTCGGATCGGCGCCGCAGACGATGTGGATCTGGAGCCAGGCCGGCCGCCACCGCCAGTACCACAACGTCGGGTACTGGTGGGCCGACGTCCCACGCGAGCGCTGGCCCCAGGAGGCCGAGCTCCGCGCCGAGACGGAGCGCGTCTGGGACGAGAAGGTCGGCGACCGACGCCAGGAGGTCGTCTTCATCGGCATCGGGCTCGACGAGGCCGCGATCACGTCGGCCCTCGACCGCTGCCTCCTGACCGAAGACGAGATCCACGGGGACGACGACGCCTGGAGCGAGTGCCCCTTCACCGACGCCATCAACTGACCCGTGCCCGACCTGCCTCCAGTCCCCGTCACCGTCGTGACCGGCTTCCTCGGAGCCGGCAAGACGACGCTCGTCAACGCGATCACGACCAGTGCTGCTGCACAGGGCCGCCGCATGGGGCTGATCGTCAACGATTTCGGCCAGGTCAACCTCGACGCGTCCGAACTCGACACGAAAGGCTCGACAGTCCTCGCGCTGGAAGGCGGGTGCGTCTGCTGCTCGCTCTCGGCCGGGTTCACGAGCGCCGTACTGGCGCTGACCGGACGGGACCCGCGGCCGGAGCACCTGATCGTCGAGGCGTCGGGTGTGTCCGACCCGCTCGGGATCGTACTTCCGATGATGGCCGGTGGGATGCAGCCGGTCGTTCGGTTGGCGGCCGTCGTCGCCGTGGTCGATGTCGGGCAGATCGACGCGTGGCCGTCGACACAGGCGGAGGTGCTGGCCGAGGCGCAGGTCCGGAGCGCGAGCATCGTCGTGCTGACGAAGACAGAGATCCACGGCCAGCCCGCGCGGTGGGCGGCCGAGGACTGGGTCCGCGGTCTCGCTCCCAAGGCCCGGCTCCTCGACGCCGACGACCTCGACCCGGCGCTCTTGCTGGACCTCGACGACGACGTCCTCGTCGGGCTCCTCGATCCTGCCATGCGCCAGCGGGACGAGGCCCGGCATCTGGATGCCTTCGACACGTGGACGTTCGAGACGAACGAGCCCTTCGCGTCGGTCGCCACGCTACGGAGGACGCTCGCGGAGCTTCCCACCGAGGTCGTCCGCGCGAAGGGGCTCGTGGCCGTGGCCCAGAGCGCGCGGCCGGTCCGGTTCCACCTGGTCGGCCGGATGCTCGCGAACCGCTCCACCGACGACTGGCCCGACGACTGGACGCCGGGAACGAGCCGCATCGCCGTGCTCGGCGCCGCCGGAACGCTCGACGACGATGCCCTCGATGACGCCTTCCGTACCGCTCTCGCGCCTGCCCATGCCTAGCGCTCCACTCGACTGGCTCGTCGTCGGGGGGGGCGTCCACGGTACCCACCTCTCGCTCGCGCTGACGGCCCGCCTCGGCTGGCCCCGCGACCGGGTCCGTGTGCTCGATCCTCATCCCGAGCCGCTCGCCCTCTGGTCTCGCCAGACCGCCAACACGGGGATGGCATTCATGCGGTCGTCCCTGGTCCATCACCTCGACCTCGACCCGTACGGGCTCAAGCGGTTCGCGACCACGCGCGAGGCCGAGACGGTCGCGCGGTTCACGCCACCGTACAGCCGGCCGTCGTACCGCCTGTTCCAGGCACACACCCGACACGTCGTCGCCGAGCACGGCCTCGACAGGCTCCGCGTCCCCGGTCGCGCCCTGGGCCTCCGCAGGGCGGCCACCGGGTGGCGTGTCGAGACAGAGCGCGGTGCGCTCGATGCTCGGCGGGTCGCGATCGCGGTGGGCAACACCGAGCGGCTGAGCTGGCCGGAGTGGGCGCGCAGGCTCCAGGAGGCAGGCGGGCGAGTCGACCACCTCCTCGATCCCTCGTTCGACCGCACGGCCGTGCCCGAGGGCCAGCGGGTGGCGGTGGTGGGCGGCGGGATCTCGGCCGCCCAGGTGGCGACGACCCTCGCGCAGCGCGGCCCGACGGTCCTGATCGCGCGCCACGCGCCGCGCGTCCACCAGTTCGATTCGGACCCGGGATGGCTGGGCCCGATGTACATGGAGGACTTCCTCGACGACCCGAGCCTGGTCTCCAGGCGCCACGCCATCGACGGCGCTCGGCACCGGGGCTCGGTCCCGCCCGACGTACTCCACCGGCTCCGTCAGGCCGTCCAGTGGCACGGGCTGTGGCACGTGACGGCCGAGGCCGCGCAGGTCGAGGTGGGGCCGGGCGGGGCCGCCCGACTCGCGCTCCACCAGCAGAACCAGGCGCCGACCGCCGTGACGGTCGACCGCGTCGTGCTCGCGACGGGGTTCGAGCCCGCCCGTCCCGGCGGCGGATGGATCGACGACGCCATCGAGGCCGAGGGGTTGCCTGTCGCCCCGTGTGGCTTCCCGTGTCTCGCCTGCTCGTTGGAGTGGGCGCCTGGACTCCACGCCGCCGGCCCGCTGGCGGAGCTCGAACTCGGGCCGACCGCTCGCAACATCGCGGGCGCTCGCGCCGCCGCCGCCCGCCTCCCTTCCGCATAACCCTCCGTCCCCTCTCTAGA
>JBCDLV010000099.1:0-10435 GCA_038744895.1 Bacteroidota bacterium
GTCCTCCGCGGGAAACAGCTCGTCGACGAGATCCGCACCGATCACAGCGACCGCCCGACCCGCCCGGTTCTCAGCCTCGGTGTAGAAGCGCCCTGCGTCGATCTCGACGCCCCCAGTCTCGACGTAGTTCGACGTCGAGGCTTCGACACCGACCGCCGTTTTCTCAATCGACTCTCGGGTCACGGTGGCCGTGAACCCGTCGACCGGAGCGACAGCCTGTGCAGTTTGTGCCCTCGCCTGCAGGAACGGAGCGAGATCCTCCGTGACTGGTGGCCGGTTGCGATATTTCCACCAGTCGTTGATGATGATCCACGGCGTGCTCTGCACGAAGAGCGCGTCGTCCCCGATCATCGCCATCGACCGGTCGAACTCGCCCTCGATTCCGTTGATGACCGTGAACATGGACGTCACCGAGACGATGCCGATGACGATGCCGAGCGTTGTCAGGAGGGCTCGAATCTTGCGCTCCCATAGCGCCCGCGTGGCGATGCGGACGCCCTCAGTGACTTCGGTAAGGAGCGTGGGCACAGGGTCTGGAGAAGTCGATCACCTACGACGGCACTACGGCCGGGTTGCGAGTCTACGAGCGGAGGCCTCCGCTGGCACTAGCTTCCGTCGAGCCGACTCCGATTCGATGTCCAAGCTGAGCGTCCTTTCCCAGTTCTGGCAGTTCCTCCGCGTCCGCAAGAAGTACTGGCTAGCGCCGATCGTGCTGGTGCTGGTGCTGCTAGGCCTGCTGGTCGTCTCCGTTGGCGGGAGCCCGCTGGCGCCGTTCGTCTACGCGCTGTTCTAGGTCGAGCCACCTGGCTGGGTGTCCTCCCTCAGAGCTTTCGCTCGAATCGAAGGCGGTAGTCCCGATACGCAGCGTTGTAGCCCGCAGCGGTCACCTTGAAGTGCTCCGCCAGCCCGAAGACCGTCATGCCCGGGTGCTTATTGGGGAACGTGTCGAAGGCAAGCCGTCGATAGCCCATCGCCCTGGCTTCCGCCTCCATGCGCACCAGGAGTACTCGCGCGATGCCCTGCCTGCGCCAGCCGTCGATGACACCACCCTTGGCGCTGTAAAACGTCGCTGCCGACTCTCCATAGCCCACCTTGAAGCCGACCGGCTCGCCGGCGGCGACCGCCAGCAGCAGCAACAGGTCGTCGCGGTCCAGGCGCTGGATCACGTGCCCGGTGCCGAAAACCGCATGGTTTATGGCCCGGATCTCGCCGAAGCGGTCTAGCCCCAACCGCTCGATGCGAAGACCGGGAGGCCCGCTGGCCGTGGATGGAGGCGCGGCGACGAGTTCCATACCGGACGGTAGGGACGGCGGACGCCCGGATCAAGCCTCGGAAGTCCAAATCGCCAGCGGGACTCGGGTTCGGCCGGCGCGTAGGCTCAGGATCCGTCTCCCAGCTGGCGTGGCTCCTCGTGAGTGTGCTCCGAACTGGACGTGCTCTCCTCTTCGACCAGCGACCAGGGCTCGAGCAGCGACTCGGGCAGGCCGCTCAGAAATCGGCTCGGCTCGGTCATGAACTGGCCGGTTCCGCGCCTGTACTGGACCAGGGGGTAGCTCGTGTACAGCTCCGTCTCTGCCCTCGTCAGGGCCACGTACAGCAGGCGCCGCTCCTCGTCTTCCTCCTCGCTGCTTCCGAGGGCGTACTGAGATGGAAGCACACCGTCGAGCGCGTGGATCACGAACACGGTGTCGAACTCGAGCCCCTTGGCCGAGTGAACCGTCGAGAGGACGAGGGGCGGCTCGTCCTTGTGTGCGCCGCCAGCAGGCTCCTGCGTCCAGTCGATGGGGTCCAGGGCCAGCGATTCGAGCAGTGCCGTTCGGGATCGGTGCCGAGCGGCCAGGGCCACCAGGGCGTCGAGGTCTGCATCCCTGGACGGGTGGTCGTCGGCGTAGACGCGCTCGAAGACGGGCCGGTAGTAGCCGAGGAGCTTCTCGATCTGCCCTTCTGGCGCCAGGTCCTCGTCGCGGAGCGGCGTCAGCGCTTCCACGAGCCGCCCGATCCGCCCGGCGACCTGGGCTGAGGGCACGACCTCGTCGACCGACTGTCGGAGCATCTGGACGGCGGCTCCTGTGCCCCCGCCTGCTGCCGCCGCGCCGATCCAGTCCAGAAGGCGACCGGCCGTCCGCGGACCGACGCCCTCCACCAGCCGTAGCGCCCGGTTCCAGGCGACGGCGTCCGCAGGGTTCTCCGCGACGCGCAGATGCGCGACGACGTCCTTGATGTGGGCCGCTTCCGCCAGCCGGAGTCCGCCGAACTTGACGAAGGGAATCTTCTTGCGCGCCAGCTCAGCCTCCAGCGCGTACGAGCACCATCCAGACCGAAACAGCACGGCCATGCGGTTGAGCGCCGTCCCGCCCTCCCGCCTGTCGAGGACGACCTGGGCCACGAATCGGGCCTCGAAGTCGTCGTCCGGTGCCTGGACGAAAGCGGGCGTCTCTCCTCCATCGCGGTCGGTAAAGAGCCGCTTGTCGTAGGTCTCCGCCATGTCCTCCAGGACCCGATTGGCGAGGTCGAGGATGGGCTGCGTGCTTCGGTAGTTGTGCTCCAGCTTGAGCACGTGAGCGCCGGGGTAGCGCCGGGGCACCTCGAGGATGTGTCCCACGTCGGCGCCCCGGAATCGGTAGATCGACTGCGCGTCGTCGCCGACCATCGTGACGTTGCCGTGGACGCTCTGGAACTGCTCCACGAGGTCGGCCTGGAGGCGGTTGACGTCCTGGTACTCGTCGACGAGGACGTGGCGGCACCGTCCCGCCACCCGCTGGCGAACGTCGTCGTGCTCTCGCAGGAGTTCGAGCGTCAGCGCCAGCAGGTCGTCGTAGTCCATGACCCCCATGCCCCGCTTGGCGGCCGCGTAGCCGGCGCGAAGCCGGTCGATGATGTCGAGGTGGTCGGCGTACTGCGGCCATCCCTCGGCCAGGAGATCCGCCAGCGGGAGTCCTCGATTCGTCGCCGAGGAAAAGATGGAAAGCAGCGTCCGCTTCTTGGGAAAGCGCTTGGGCAATCGGTCCAGGCCGAGGCGCGTCCTCGCCAGGTCGATTACGTCGGCAGCGTCGGAGGTGTCCAGCACGCCGAAGCGCTTGGGGAACCCGATGCGCGGGGCGTGCTGGCGCAGGGTCTCCAGGCAGAAGGCATGGAAGGTGCCGCCACGGGCACGCTCGCACCGTCCGTCCAGCAGCGTGCCGGCCCGCACGAGCATCTCGCGTGCCGCGCGGCGCGTGAACGTGAGGAGCGCGATCTGGTCGGGCGGAGTGCCTGTCTCGACGAGGTAGGCCAGGCGGTAGACGAGCGTCCTGGTCTTTCCCGTCCCAGCACCGGCGACCACAAGGGTCACCCCCGGGCCCGCAGTCGCAGCGGCGTGCTGCTGGCGGTCCAGGTCCGCCGCGTAATCGAGCGTCAGGTCGGAGGCGTCAGGGGCCTCGCGGGCCTTGAGGACAAATCGCCGAGCCAAGGATCAGGGAGAGTTGCAGCAGATGGTACCGCCAGCGGCGGGTCATGTCTTGTGGCGAGCGTCTATTGGTAGATCTGGACCCGCTGCTCCGACTACCATACCTACCAGGTACGTCGTCCACTTCTCCAAGAACGAGTGCGAGTATCTCAACCGCCTTGCCTGCGTCGCAGCCTCGCACACCGGCGCCATTCGTCGCGCAGGAACGTTACTGATCAGTACCCCTACAATGAATTGGCTCGGCCGGACCAACAACAAGGCCGCCGACGTCCTAAGTACTAGTCGGCGGACCGTTACCCGTTACCCGCACTCTGCGGAAGCGGACCATCACCAGAAGGCTCGATGTGATTGCCTGAATGCGCTAGCGCGAGCGGCGGTATCCGCATAGGCTTGACGGTGCAGTTGGGGCTCGCTCTGCAGTCTTAGTCTGCTTAGATCGGCTCAAGGGCCTTGCCCGGGGATCACCCGTCTTAACGCTGCCCACTGTCTCTACTGAATCTGACAAGAAGTGGTTCTACAAGCCCGTAAGCCGCGGGAAAGGTATCAGAAAACCAGCCAGTAGGGCACAGCGCGAGACAGAACCCGTACACTCGGCCTCCTGGAGATACACTGATTGAGGTACACTGATTTTTGAGCAGGCAGTGGCGAAGAGCCCGCAAGGCCTCAGTCGATCAAAGTCAAAATATTAACTCGAACACACATCTGCCTTAAGTTTGAATCAGCTCAAGGCAGATGTGTGTTAGGGCGTCACAGCCTCACAGGTTCGTACGCTATGTCAGCGAGTAGTCATGTACGCCTGAACGGCAGCAATTGAGCCCACAACAATGGATGCTGACCGGCTAGCCAGGTCCTCTCCAAGCAGGACTCCGATAGCAACCGTGACGCTGTAGCTGACGACTGACGCGACGAGGAAGGCAAGAACTACCAACCATGGCTTGGGGATTGTGCGGATGATATGGATCATTTCATTCTAGCAGTTAATAGCTTCGCAGACACCAGTTGCCACAGAAGCGCCAACCCCACCTCCGAGAGCGCCCAGACCGGCCCCCTTTGGCCCACCTATAGCACCTGCGATAGCACCTCCGATAGCGCCTCCAAGATCGTTTGCTCCAATTCGCTTGAGCCAATCGGGAACCTGACGGGCCTGCGCAGGAGCAGATTCAGCCTGAAGAGCATCAGCCCACTCTTCAAAGTTGTCTTCCCAGTACTCGACGGAATTAGCAGCAACTGCAGCCGCCGCGAGTACCACTGCTTCGTCCTCCTCAGTCAGAGTAGCACCAGCGTCTCGGACAATCTGATCAACGATGGCGCGATAATCTTCTGCATCTGCCATGTCATCAAGGCCAGCGTAGAGCCGGTCTACAAAAGGCTGCTGAGCCTCGTTAAGACCCGACCCGCCACTAAAGGTTCGCGCATTGCTCTGCACGCTCGACCTAGCAATCTCGTCTCTAACAATTTCATACATTACTGACTGGCTCAATAACCCAGACTCTTCCCTCTGGGAGATATAGCCCATGGTTACACCTTCGCTAAACGAGCCAATTTCTGAAACTTCTATTCCGCCATTCTGGCGAATAGACTCTAGCGCATGATCGAGCCCCTCATTGTGCTCTAATCCCACATATTCGTAAGGGTTCAGGTCGCTCGCGGCGGACACCGGGTCCTCTGAGGAATCACAGGCGACTATTCCAGAGAACAGCAGTGCCGCGGCCAGGAACGCAAAAGGGCGAATGAAGCGTGGAGATACCATTGTATCGTCGATTTGTGGAGATGTAATTGTACCTAAACATGAGCTGTTTTACCACAGGCGTACGAGCCGGGCAATTATTTTCGCCCCGTCTCTTCACCCAGATGGGCAGAACAATAACAGCCATGTTCTCACGATCGGCGGCGACGCGGTTGCGTCTCGCGAGGTCCGGTAGGACGTCCGTGTCCGTGAGCCCCGCCTCTGCCCAGAGGTCGCGAACGGCCCCCACCAAAGTCGGGGTGCGTCTCGGCCACGAGCTAGCTTCCGGGCGCCAGCAGCCGCTCGGCGTGGCCTACGAGGATGCGGTAGAACACGAGCGGGTCGGCGTCCTACACGAACAAAGCGCCTCGGGCTCGTGGTCGCGGACCTCTCGCTGGAGGCTCGGCCGCTCGGCGTCGGGGATGTAGGGCGGGTTAAAGATCACGAGTTCGAACGCCGGCCGCACCTCGTCGGCGAAGCCGGGGCGGAGCGCGTCGGTACGAGTGGCGAGGGGCATCCGGGGACCACGCCGAATGTAGAGGCTCCTCCTGGTTCAGCCGGGGGCTCCGTCGCGCCCATTGGCATCTCACGCACGTGGGCGCCAGCGGTTGTGGCCTTCCGCCAACCTCGCAAGGCTCAGGCGTCGAGGGTCTCCTCTCCGATCTCTGCCATGTTGAACCAGCGACTCGCCAACGCGAGACCGGGCACTGCGCCTAGGATCAGCATCAGGGCGAACTCGATGGTCCAGACCGCGGTGAGTGAGGGGAGCAGCCATCGCCTCGCAGCCATGTACGCGAGCATCAAAGCAGCGCCTCCGGTACACGCCAGGCTCCCTACAAGCGCTCCTTGTACCGCGCTGCGTATGCGACTCGATCCAGTGCGCCAAAGCGTGAGCGCGCCTGCCAGCGCTCCGCCGAGTGCGCTGAACGTGAGGGCCTCCACCAGAGGATCACCGAGCGACGGAGCGAAGCCGACGTCTTCGAGGTACGCCAGCGGGGGAACCATCGCGGCGGCGACCCAGAGGAAGACGCCAAGGGTGACGAGCGGATAGCTCAGCAGCAACCTCATGACTCAGCTCTCTCCCCTGCGTTTCCGGTCACGTCCACATCGAACCACCGATTCATCAGGACCACGCCAGGGATGCAACCGATCAAGAGGCCGACGGCAATTTCTAGCCTGAGGAACGTGTCCGTTGGCAGGACGGTGGTGCGCAGGTAGACGTAGCCCAACAGTCCAGCCGTCATCCCGGCGCACATCAAGACACCCGTGATCGCGCCTCGGGCGCGGCTCGACACGCCCGCCAGCGCGCCAGCGATGGCACCTCCCGTGGCTGCCAGCAGAATGGCCGCCAGCGGGTCGAGACCGATCAACGGCGTGAATCCAGAGGCGTCCAGACCGGGAAACACGCCGGCGGCCGCTCCCAGGAGGAGGGGCGGCGACTTGAGGACGTCCTTCGACTGGATCGGGGTATCGAGGAGCTTGGCAGTGCGGGAGTGTGACATGGCGCCGATGGCGAGATGCGACCAACGTATCCGGCCGCTCCGTGGCGGAATGGGCCAATGCGGGTAGACGAAAGGCCACTCGTGCGTCGCCATAGACTTCCTGGGTGCCGCATGCGTCATTGCAGCGTCCACATTCCCGCCCTATGCGCATCCCACGTCTCCCCTTCTTCCTCGCCGCGCTGGTCGCCGTCCTCGCCATGCCTGCCTCCTCACAGCCCACCGCGGTATCGTCTCCTGAGAGTCGAGAGGCCGTCTCTCTGACCGTTTACAACGGCGGGTTCGCCGTCGTCCGCGAGGTTCGCCCGCTCGTTCTTCGGCGCGGCGTGCAATCCCTCCGGTTCGAAGGCGTCCCTGCACAGATCGACCCGACGAGCCTCTCTCTCGTCTCGCTGTCCGATCCCGGTGGCCTTTCCGTGCTGGAGCAGAACTACCAGTACAACCTGATCGGCACCAACTCCGTGCTCGACGCCGCTGTTGGTCAACGGGTCCGCCTCGTGCGTGACATCGGCGAGCGGACCGAAGTCGTCGAGGGGACGCTGATCAGCCAACCCAACCAGGGCCGCATCATCGAGCTCGACGACGGACGCGTGCTGGTCAACCCGACGGGCACCATCGAACTCCTGACCAGGCCCGACGGGCTTCTTTCGCGGCCATCGCTGCTGTGGCAGCTGGCGTCGAGCCAAGGCGGCGAGCAGCGTGTCGAGGCGCGGTACATGACCAACGGCATGTCTTGGAAGGCCGACTACGTCGCCGTCGTCGACGAGGACGAGACCGCTGTGGACGTCACTGGGTGGGTGACGCTCACCAACGGCTCCGGCGCGATGTATCCGAACGCGAGCCTTCAGCTGATCGCCGGCGACGTTCGGCGCGTGACGCCCCAGCCTGCTGGCGTTCTGCGACAGGAAGCCGTTTATGACGCCGCGCCAGCGGTGGCGCGCGCCGCCCCTCAGCAGGAGGCCTTCTTCGAGTACCACCTCTACACGTTCCCGGAACCCACGACGATCGAAGAGCGCGAGACCAAGCAGTTGGAGCTGCTGGCGGCATCTGATGTCGGCGTCGAGCGGCGGCTCATCTTCGACGGTTCCGGCGCCTACTTCCCTTTCTACCGGCCTCGGCGCCCTGGTGCCGTCGGCAACGAGGTGAGCGCGGCGGTCGTGTTGGAGATGGAGAACGCCGAGGCCAATAACATGGGTATGCCGTTGCCAGCGGGCACAGTCCGCGTCTACAAGAAGGATCAGCGCGGCAACCTCCAGTTCTTGGGCGAGGACCGAATCGGGCACACCGCGCGCAACGAGATGGTGCGCCTCTACGTCGGCGACGCGTTCGACGTGGTCGGTACGCGTCGCGACGTGGCAAACCGCAGGATCAACGACCGGACGCGTGAGATCACGGTCGAGGTCGAGGTCCGCAACCGGAAGGAGACCTCCGCCACGGTCGACGTCGTCGAGCGCGTGTTCTACGGCGACTGGCAGATCCGGCAGTCCACGCACGACGCCGAGCGACTCGACGCCCGGACAGCCCAGTTCACTGTCACCCTCGGGCCGGACGAGACGCAGACGATCCGGTACACCGCCCGCCTCCGCAACTGATCGCGGTCCCGATCCCGCCCCGCTGGCGACGACCGCCGGCGGGGTACTCGTCAATCACAGGCATCTGTCGAGGCTGGAAGAGCTTCATCTCTCACCGCGAGGACGACGAAGTTCCACAGTCCGAGTTCGATGACGAGCGTGCCACGACGGGTCCACCCTCCCCCGCAGGTCGTCCTCACGTCCAGGACTCGCACCCCGCCCGTCGTCTCTGGATCGATGGACTCGGAGAGTTCGATGGACAGGTCAGGCACCGGACGGCCTTCCAGGGTAGCCAGGTGCAACTCGTCGATGGTTCGAGCGAGACCCGTCTCGACCTCCGACGCTGCGCGGAAGTACCGGAGCAGGAAAAATGGGTCCCCTTCTTCGATGGAGATGGCCCACGTCCGCTCCAGGTCTTCTACGGCCTCGCCGATCGTCGGGAACGACGGTGACGGTTGCGCCCAGACGGCCGGCGACAGCCCGAGCAGGAGAACGATGAAACGAAGCACCGCGGCGCGTTCGGGGTCTCCAGAAAAGCTAGGCTGCTGTAGGCCCTCCAATCGGACCATTCGGCTCGACAGACCGATCCAGAGGGGCATCCCGTTCAGCCGGGGCCGATCTTCCGTCCGTGACCGTCCCCCCGACCATGTTCGCTCTCGTCCTCGCCCTGCTGGCGGCCTGCGCCACCGGGCCAGCGTCCTCCGACTCCGCGGTCGCCACCGCGACCCACCTCGCTCGCCAGCCGGCCGTGGTGACAGGCGCGCAGCGACTCGTGGACGAGCGGTTCCGGGCGCTCGACGGGATGCGGGTCGGGCTCGTGACCAACCACACGGCGCGCGTCGACACCGCCGATGGCGGTCCAGCCCACCTCATCGACCGAATGCACGCAGCGCCGAACGTCATCGTGGGCGCGCTCTTCGGTCCTGAGCACGGGATCCGCGGGGACGCGGAGGCCGGTGCAGGCGTCTCCGGTGGCCTCGATGCCACGACCGGAGCGCCGGTCTACAGCCTCTACGGACGGCGCAAGAAGCCGACGCCTCGGCAGATGCGCGGCCTCGACGCGTTGGTGTTCGACATGCAGGACGTGGGCGCGCGGTTCTACACCTACATCTCGACGATGGGCTACGCGATGCAGGCGGCAGCGGAGGCCGGTGTCCCGTTCGTCGTCCTGGACCGCCCCAACCCCATCGGCGACCGCGTCGAGGGATTCGTCCTGGAGCCACGCCAGCGGTCCTTCGTCGGGCTCTACGAGATTCCGATCACGCACGGACTCACCGTCGGGGAGCTGGCGCAGATGATCGTGGGCGAGGGACTGCTCGACGGCCTGCCAGACCTCGACCTCCGGATCGTCGAGATGGAGGGCTACGACCGCGGGATGCTGTGGGAGGCCACCGGGCTGCCGTGGATCCCCCCCTCGCCAAACGTCCCGGATGTCGAGACGGCCCGCGTCTATCCCGGCACGGCCTTCTTCGAGGGGACGACCGCCAGCGAAGGACGCGGCACGCGCGTTCCGTTCACGCACGTCGGCGCTCCGTGGGTCGACGGCGAGGCGCTAGCGGCGGAGCTCAACGGGCTCGGGCTAGCGGGCGTCCGCTTCGAGCCCACGTCGTTCACCCCGATCGACCTTCCCGGACAAGCAACGAACCCGAAATGGGAGGGCGACGAGGTCAACGGGGTCCGCCTGGAGGTGACCGACCCCGACGCCTTCGAACCCGTCGCCGCTGGCGTCTGGATCGTAGATGGCGTGTACCGGCAGGCGCCACGCGGCGCGCACAGTGCCTACTTCAATGCCGACTGGCTCGCCAAGCTGGCAGGGACGACGGCGCTTCGCCGCCACCTCGTCGATGGCGAGGGACCTGAGGCCGCCATCGCGGCGTGGAGAGCCGAGGCGGACGCCTTCCGCCAGCGGGCCGAGCCGTACCGCATCTACTCCTGAGCTTCCCGCTGGCGACGCGTCCCAGCTGATGGCGACGCTACCGGAGGCCTCCACGCCAGCGGGACTCCACCGCGTCCACAATCAGCAGGGCGGTCAGCAGCCAGGCGCTCCCTGCCAGCCACCCGCCGATCACATCGGTCAGGTAGTGCACGTTCAGGTAAACGCGCGACAGACCGACGGCGATGATGAGGGCGAGGCTCACTGCCGCCACCGCCAGGCGGACCGATACCCGGGTGGCGAGACGCCACGAGAGGTAGA
>JBCDLV010000100.1:0-10415 GCA_038744895.1 Bacteroidota bacterium
CCAGGATCCCATCGAGATGGGGATGACACTGGAGGCGCTGACAGACCGGCTGGCGGCCACCGACTTCTACCCCGACCTCTTCGCGGACGCCTTCGGCACGCCCGAGGTCACGAGCGATCGGATCGCGCGAGCCTTGTCCCAATTTCTCCGGTCCATCGTGGCGTCGGGCTCGCGCTACGATGCTGCGCGCGAGGCCGAGGAGGGACAGTTCGGACGGCCTCTCACCGGTCTGACGGAGCAGGAGAACCGCGGGCTGGAGCTGTTCTTCGGGAAGGGCCGGTGCGAGCAGTGCCACTCCGGCGACCTGTTCACGGGCAACGGGCCTACCAACAACGGACTGGACTCAGTCGCCACCGACGTCGGCGCCAGCCGTCGAGGTCGGGGCCGTGGCGCGTTCAAGACCGTCTCGCTCCGCAACATCGCGCTCACGGCGCCTTACATGCACGACGGGCGGTTGGCTACGCTGGAAGACGTGGTCGACCACTACAGCACCGGAGTCCAGAGTAGCGCCTTTCTCGACTCCCGCCTTCGCGGCGCGGGCGGCGAGCCGAGCCGACCGGACTTCACCGACGACGAGCGGGCCGCCCTGGTGGCCTTCTTGAACACGCTCACCGACACGACGCTGGCGACCGATCCTCGATGGTCGGACCCGTTCGCTCCTCAGGAATCGGTTGCCCACTGAGAGACCTCGGCTCCGCCCGGGACCTGCTGGCGGCCACACTCGCCAGGACGCTCGCCAGCGGGAGAGAAGTAGGCTACCGCTGGCGGCCCGAAGTGTGCAGAGGCTTGAGCAGCCTGGATGACCGGTGCGTGGCGAGAGTTCGGTATCTAGGTCACCACCACCCGATACCGCCCTCATGCCTCGACGGATACTTCTCGCTGCCCTGGCCGTCACCCTCGCCGCGTGCGATGCCGGCGGCCCTGCCACCACCCCGCCCCTCGCGCTGGCAGCGCCAGCGGTCATGGCATCGGCGCAGACATCGGACGACGACCCCTTCGTGGTGACCGAGTCGCTCCAGATCCTCGCCGCCGGCGAAGCGGTCGTGCTCGTGATCGAGGGGCAGAAGTTCGAACTGAACACCCGCGACGCCTACCGCCTCGGTGAGGCGCTGTCGAGTGCCGGCTACGCGCAGGACCGGCAGTTGCAGGGCGTCCTGGCCCGAGGTGGCGGAGACCGCCCCGGCGGCGGTCGCGGCCCTCGGTGCGAGCCACCACCGCCGGGGAGCTACGCGGTCGCCTTCGATGGCCGCCTCTTCGCGCGTGGAGGCGGAGATCGGTGCCCGCCGCCTCCGCCGCCGGTCTTCATGGAGTTCGACCTCGCCCGTGCGTTCTACGGGCCCAACGCTGAGGTCGTCGAAGTCCCTGGGGGCGGCGAGTGGACCGAGACGCCAGCGGGCTTTATCGGACGCTTCTAGCCATCCGTGAGAGCTGCGCGTTGCTGAGCGACGGCCCTGGCCTGATCGCCTTGGCCGGAGGCATCGAGTGCTTCCGCCAGCTTGTCGAGAACGGCGAGGTGATACGCACCTCCAGGGTCTTCGACCTCTAGGAGACGTATCACCTCGTTGAGCTCCGCCAGCCCGCGCGTGGCTTGGCCCGTCTGGACGTAGGCCAGACCCCGTCCGGCGCGGGCGTTCAGTGTTCGCAAGTCGTCGGGGCCTAGCTGTTCCGTGAACGAGCCGACGCCTGCATCCAGGAGTGGTAAGGCGGCATCAGGTCGCCCTTCGCGCAGCAGCAGCCCGCCCAGGGCGACGCGGACGTACTCCGCCCAGAGATGGTCCGCCTCGAACGCGGAGCCTTCATAGGCTACCAGGGCCCGTCGGTAGTACGCCTCAGCCGTCTCCGGCTGGCGCGTGTGGTGGAGCACCGCCAGCGTGTAGAGACTCCGCCCGGTGCGGTAGTCGCCGGACCCGTACACGCGCTCGTAGGTCGCGAGCGCGCGCTCGTGGAGGACGGACGCCTGGGTGGTGTCCCCGGCGAGCTGGAGGGCCGACGCGTGGTTGTAGTAGACATCCGCAGTGCGCGCGTCGTCCGTGCCAAACGTGCGCGCGGCGAGGTCGGCCGCTTCCTGGTACGCCGGAAGCGCGGCGTCCAGGCTGTCGTCTTCGAGTTGGACCGCCAGCCCGCTCAGGGCCGCGACGCGGATCTCCGGCTCAGAGGCACCCTCGAACGCCCGCCGGTAGAGCGGCTTGGACGCGTCCAAGCTGTCGATCCGGTAGTAGACCTCGGCCAGCGCCAGCCGTGCCTCGGCCAGCGCGTCGCCCCCGGTTGCGCCCAACAGCCGAACGGCCCGCTGCCCGGTGGTCATGGCCTCGTCGTAGCGTCGCTCGGCCGTCCGCGATTCGGTCAGGAGCGTCAGCGCCGGGCCTAGGTCGGGATGACCCTCGCCCTGGACCCGCTGGCGGACCTCCACGGCGCGGCTCAGCACCGAGTCGGCGATGCCGAACTCGCCGAGGCTGACGCCGAGCCGCCCGAGGCCCTCCAGCAGCGATGCCTGCACGAGAGGCTGGGCGTCCAACGCGGCGGCCTGTCGGAGACCGGGCGCCAGCAGGGCTGCTGGCGAGAGATCGCCGTCTTCGAGCTCGACGGGATCCACGGCCTCGAACATGCCCAGCACGTAGTCGAGTGTAGCGTTGGCTCGGTCGGCCTCTCGCGTCGTCTCTCGCGCCTGCCACAGCACGGCACCAACGCCCACCACGAGCGCCAGCACCAGTGCGCCAGCGGCGCCGACGCCGGCCTTGTTGCGACGTACGAACCGGGAGGCGCGGTAGCCGAGGCTGTCGCCGCGTGCCTCGACCGGCAGCCCATCGACGTGACGGCGGAGATCAGCGGCGAGGTCGGCAGCGGTGGCGTAGCGCCGCTCGGGTTCCTTGCGCAGCGCCTGCATCACGATCGCGTCGAGGTCGCCTCGGAGCCGGCGCGCCGGCGCGTGCCAGGCGATCGCGTCCTGCTGGCGGTCGCCAGCGGGGAGGGTGTCGACGGCCGTGCTGGGCCGCGTCGGATCGGACTCGCGGACGACCCGCGCGACCTCCGCGAGCGCCCGGTTCGGGAAGTGGTACGGCCTCCGCCCGACCAACAGTTCGTAGGCCAGCACGCCCAGCGCATAGACGTCCGTCGCGGCGGTGACGGGCGCTCCGGTGACCTGCTCAGGTGCTGCGTAGGCTGGCGTCAGCGCAGCACCCGTCCGCGTCAGAAGGTCGTCCTCCTCGTCGTCGAGGGCTTTGGCGATGCCGAAGTCAAGCAGCTTGACCTGCGGCCCGCTGGCGGTCTCCGTGACGAACACATTCGACGGCTTGAGATCGCGGTGGACGATCAGGAGCCGGTGGGCATGGGCGACGGCCTCGCACACGCCGAGCAGAAGCGCCAGCCGGGCGTCGAGGTCGAGGGTGCGGGCCTCCGCGTAGTCGGTGATCGGCTCGCCCTCGACCCGCTCCATGATGAAGTAGGGCCGCCCGTCCGGCGCCACGCCGCCGTCCAGCAGCCGGGCGATGCCGGGGTGCTCCAGCCGCGCCAGCACGCGCCGCTCCCGTTCGAAGCGGCGGATGGCCTCTTCGGAGGCCGCGCCGGCCCCGACTAGCTTCAGCGCGACCGTCTTCTCGAACGTCCCGTCGACGCGCTCGGCGGCGTAGACCACGCCCATCCCGCCGCGCCCCAACTCGCCGACGACCCGGTAGCCTCCCAGCACCTCCGCTGGCGCAGGCACCTCGGCGGGGGGCCCCAGGCGCAGGCCGTCGTTCAGAAACGAGTCGGACTCAGCGTCGAGCGCCAGCAGAGCCTCGACGGCGGCGCGGAGCTCCGCGTCGGTGCCGCAGGCGTCGTCCAGGAACGCGTCGCGTGCGCCAGCGGGCAGGTCGCACGCCTCCTGGAACAGTGCAAACGCCCGCTGGCGGAGGGAAGCATCGTCAGTCACGGGAGCAGTATCGGTGTGCGGAGACTCGTGGGCAACAAGACTGGAACCGAGCCACCGAAACCGGAGGATATCGCCCTCGTAGGGCCCGGCGTCGCCTCTCTCCCCTGCCCATGCTGGTCCGACCCGTTGCAGCCCTCGCGACCCTCCTCATCGCCGCGGCCCCGCTGGCGGCTCAGTCCTCCGGAGGCATCCTCATCGGCGCCGAGGGCGTCGGAATTGGCATCGGGGACGTGCCCCAGGTCACAGGTGTCCGGATCAACTGGCGCGACCGAGGCCTCCGGCGGGTCGTCGGGGTGAACGCGACGGTGCTGGGCCCGAAGGCGCCAGCGGACAGTGTGGCTCGCGTGGCGGGCCTGGCCCTCGGGTTGCCGATCACGGGAGCCGATGAGATCGACGGCATCGGCGTAGCTCTCGGCGGCGTCGCGGTCGGAGACGGTCTCGACGGCCTGGCGGTCGGTGGTCTCGGCGTGGGGGCGGGCGGCAGCCTGCGCGGAATCACCGTGGGCGGTCTCGGCGTGGGCGCTGGCGGAGACGTCCTCGGCCTCTCTGCTGGCGGCCTCGGCATCGGCGCCGGCGGCGACATGGTCGGGATCGGCGTGGCCGGCATCGGCGCTGGCGCTGGTGGAGACATAACCGGAATCTGGACCGCTGGCGTTGGGATCGGGTCGGGAGGAGCGCTTCGCGGCATCGCGCTGGGCGGTGTCGGGGTCGCCGCTGGCGAACGGGCCGACGGCATCCTGATCGGAGGGGCTGGCGTCGGCGTCGGCGGTGACCTCCGTGGCCTCGCGGTCGGTGGTCTCGGCGTCGGTGTCGGCGGTCGTGCCGACGGCATTTTGGTCGGCGGTCTCGGTGTCGGCGCCTCAGCGATCCGCGGGATGGCCATCGGCGGTCTCGGCGTCGGGAGCGCAGACGCCCAAGGCCTGCTCGCGTCCGGCCTCATGGTCCGCGTTCCCCCAGAAGGAATCGTCCGCGGCGTCACCGTGAGCCCGCTCAACCGCGTGCAAGGCGAGATGCGCGGGCTGAGCATCGGGATCGTCAACATTGCCGGGTCGCTCCACGGGGTCCAGTTGGGCCTGCTCAACTGGGCGGGCAACAACCGAGGCTGGAAGCGCCTGCTCCCCTTCGTCAACGCACACTTCTAGCTCCCGCTGGCGCCGAGCGTCCTCGCGCCAGCGGGTGGCTGCTATCTGGCCTTACCTGTCGCGGCCGAGACGTGCCGCCAGCTGGCGGATGGCGTCGATGTGGCCGTCGAGGTCGCCCTCCGAGAACATGGGAAAGTGCTCGTCGGGCTCAATGCCGCGACGCTCCCACAGCTCGCCTTCGGCGTCTCGGTAGATCTCGTTCGAGAGGGTCATCATCCAGCCGTTGGGTAGGACCTGGATGAGCACGTCGGAGAACGCGCCGCGCGTGGGGGATCCGGCGTGTGTCACGGTGGGCAAGGCGCGCATCGCGATCGTGAACACCTCCGCTGCGCTGACAGTCACGTCGCTGGTGAGCACCACCACGGGATTGAGGTAGCGCACCCCCGCAGGAACGACGTGGAAGGCCTGCGCCGGCTCGTCCGGGGCTCCGTGGGTCTCCTTGGTCAGTGCGAGCGTCCGCGCATCGGCGAAGTGCGCCGCGACGGCCAGCGCGACCTCGTCATACCCGCCCTGGTTGAAGGCGACATCCACGATCATGGCGTCGGTGTCCTCCAGGTCGCGGACGACCTGGGACAGGATGGCGTCGACCGCGTCGAGGTCCTCGTCCAGCGACACGTCGTCCCCGCTGGCGAACTGCTCCATGCCGTTGATCGCGACGTAGCCGATGTCGCCGGCCCGGCCCCACCGGACGCGCCCGTTCGGACTGGCGGTCATCGGCCCGTCCAAGATCTCGGCCTCCAAGCGAGCACGGTTCCGATCCACCCAATCACCCACGAAGGCCCGACGCGAGGGAATCTCGTCCTGCGCCTCGAACGCCGCCTGTAGCGCGCCGTTGAGCTGGCGCGGTGGCTTGCCCCCCACCATGTCGCGCTCGCCGTCGACGATCATCATCATGTTGAGGTGGCCATCGTCCAGTCCTTCCATGAGCTGGAGGACGGTGGCTTTCAGCTCGGCGTCGGTCGTGGCATCCGTGACGGTCGGCGCTAGCCGGTCGTAGCGCGCACGCCAGTCCACGCCGTGGAGATCGAAGAAGGCATAGTGCTGATCCATGACCGTCCACAGGTAGTCGAATACCTCACGGGGTGAGTCGCCTGGCGGTGTGGCGCATGCAGCGGGAAGACCTGGGATGGGGTCGAACACGTACTGCGTCGAGTTCTCCGGGCGGAACGCCAGCCGGAGTGCATCGCCTTCTCGCGAGAACACGGGGACCGACCCCTCCAGCTCGCTTTCCGTTTCCTCGTTGCGAACGCATCCGGCCGGGCCGGAGTCGTAGACCGCGATGCCGCCAGCGGTGATGTCCACGACCCATCCGTAGCCGCGCGACTGCCACGATCCATGCGCGTCGGGGGCGATGGTGTCTCCAGCGCGGAGTGCCTTCCATGTCTGAGCTGGAGACGTCGGGGCCATGGCGAGGGCGAGTGAGAGGATGAGGAGCGGGCGCATCGGCGGGTCGGAGGGTGTGAGGCACAGCGCTACGGGGCCGGATTCCAGCGGGTTGTTGCATCTTCCGGCACCCGCGCCTCGGATTTCGGCGCCCGTACTCGTGTCCCCGACGGATTCCGCCACAGGCCATGCTCGATTCACTCGACCGGGAGATTCTCCGCCTCGTTCAGGCGGACAACCGCTTGTCCCATGCAGCCATCGGCAAGGCTGTCGGCCTCTCGGATTCCTCCGTTCGGCGTCGGCTTCAGGCGCTGCGGGCCCAGGGTGTGATCGAGGCCGATGTCTCGATCCTGTCGCCGGAGTCTGTCGGCATCCAGGCCATCGTGACGGTCCACTTCGGAACCGAGAGCGTAGAGGGGGACGAGGCCTTCCGCCAGCGGATGCTGGACACGCCGGAGGTGTCGCAGTGCTACTCCGTGTCGGGCGACGTGGACTACATCCTCGTCGTGCACGCCCCGGACCTGCCCAGCTACGAGGCATGGGGCAAACGCGTGCTCATGGCCGATTCTGCCATCCGCCGCTACGGCACGCACCTCGTTTGGAACCGCGTCAAGTTCTCGACTGCGATTCCACTCTCAGACAACGCCTAGACCGTCGCCAGCCGGGCCTCGCGGGTAGCTTCCCGACCCACCAGACCGAGAGACCCATGGGCCGGATGTTCGAGAAGCGCAAGGCGACGATGTTCGCCCGCTTCGACCGGATGGCGAAGCAGTTCGCCCGCATCGGCAAGGAGATCGTCATCGCGGTGAAGGCTGGGGGCCCGGACCCGGATGCCAACCCGCAGCTGAGGCGCGCGATCCAGAACGCCAAGGGCGTCAACATGCCCAAGGACAAGGTGGAGGCCGCGATCAGGCGGGCCGTTGGCAAGGACACCGAGAGCTACGATGAGGTGCTCTACGAGGGCTACGGCCCCCACGGCGTCCCCATCGTGGTCGAGACAGCCACCGACAACCCCAACCGCACCGTCGCCAACCTGCGCGCGGCATTCTCACGGGGCGGTGGCAACCTCGGCACCAGCGGGTCGGTCGCGTTCCAGTTCACCAAGATGGGCGCCTTCCAGCTGGACCCCGAGCACATCGGCGACCGCGACGAGCTGGAACTCGACCTCATCGACGAGGGGCTCGAAGACCTCGACGACGGCGTCGCCGAAGACGGGCGCGACGTCCTGGTGGCCCGATGCGCGTTCGCCGACTTCGGGCAGATGCAGCGTGCCTTGGAGGCCCGCGAGATCGAGCCAATCGCGTCCGACGTCGAGTGGGTACCCACCAATGAGACCTCACTCTCCGACGACCAGGAAGCCGATATCCTCACGCTCGTCGGGAAACTGGAAGCCGACGAGGATGTGCAGCGTGTCTTTCACAACCTGGGGTAAGTAGGCGTAAGGTCTTGTTAATGAAAGACTGTCTCTTTGTCTGTCTAAGGGATTGCCCGTCAGGGGCCGCACTACAAAATGGGTGTATCGGTGAGGTGAAAAAAAGAGACACCGAACCTCTTTATTGAGTCAGGCGCTGGCCGATAGTCCTGGAGGTTCCGTCGGCTCACCCCATGACCATTCGCCTCTGGCACCTCGTCGGTGTCGCGGTCCCCTATCTCCTCATCGCCACAGCCCTTCTCGGACTGTCGGCGGGGGTTGTGAAGGACGCGGTGCGCGCACGGAGTCTGCCGCCGAGGCTCCGCTGGCGCCTGGGGGCATGGTCCGCTCGCGTGCCAACGGTCCCGCTGGCGTACCTGGGAGCCTTCCTGGCCGTCGCGTTCATCTACGGGTGTGCCATCGACCGGAACCACATGAGCTGGACGATCGGGGCTGATCCGCACGCCCTCGCCGATGGCGCCGACGCATACCTCTATGGCTTGGCGGCGGTCTCGTGGCTGTCCGCACTGTTTCTGATGGTCGGGTACCGCTGGTTCCGGCGCCAGACCTACCGCTTGCTCAAAGCGCCAGGGGAGCTGAACCGGCTGGCGGAGCGGTACCAGATCCTCGTCGACAATCTGACGGACATCGTGAGCCACCACGACCTCTCGGGGCAGGTCACGTGGGCGAGTTCGGCGACGACCTCCGTCCTGGGAGTTTCCCCCGACGACCTCGTGGGAACCGACCCGTGTGAGATTCTGCATCCTGACGACGCCCACCGAGTTCGAGAGGACCTGCTGGCGAAGAGGAGTTGGGACACGCCCGCGGTGTTCCGCGCGCAGGTGCAGCGGGCCGACGGCACGTACCGGTGGATCGAGACCGTCGTGGAGGCGGTCCGCAGCCGGGAGGGAGGCATCATGCACTTCCAGGCCACGTCACGCGACGTCACCGAGCGCCAGCAGGTCGAGGACGACCTGCACCGCCGCGTGCACCACGACCCGCTGACGGGCCTGGCCAACCGAGTCCTGTTCACGCTCCGCCTCGATGCACTCGTCGAGTACGAGCGCAGCCGAGACGCGGCTGCCGGAGAACAGGACGCCTCCTTCGCAGTGCTCTACCTCGACCTCGACCGGTTCAAGGCCGTCAACGACACGCTCGGGCACGCCGCCGGCGATGAACTGCTGGTCCAGGTGGCCCAGCGCCTGACCGCATCGACGCGGGAGTTCGACACCGTCGCGCGAATCGGCGGCGACGAGTTCGCCGTTCTCCTGGAGCAGTGCGAGGTGGAGTCGGCCGCGATCGAGGCGGCGTCTCGCATCGAGCGAGCCCTCCGTGAGCCGTTCGTGCTGGCGGGTCAGGTGCGGTCCATCACGGTCTCGATCGGCATCGCGCTGGGCCGCCCGGACCACGCGTCGTCGGGCGATGTTCTCCGCGAGGCCGACCTCGCCGCGTACGCCGCCAAGGCCAAGGGGCGTGCGTCGTGGTCGCTCTTCACGCCGGCCCTGCGCGAGGCGAGCGACCGCCGCTGCCGCATCGAGTCGGACCTCGAAACGGCGGTTGCCAACGGGGAGCTGTGCGTGGCCTACCAGCCCATCGTCCGCCTCGCCGACGGCGGGCTGCACGGCGTCGAGGCGCTGGTCCGGTGGAAGCACCCTGAGCTGGGCCTGCTGGCGCCGGAGTCGTTCATCGACATCGCTGAGGAGACCGGGCAGATCAGCGACCTCGACCACTGGGTGATGGCGGAAGCCCTCGACCAGGTCGGCCGCTGGGAAGCCAGGGTGGGTTATCCGCTGTCGCTCGACGTGGCCGTCAACTGCTCGGCTCGCGACCTCGACTCGCCGGAGTTTTCCTGGAGCGTCCGCGCTCTGCTGGCAGCGACCGAGCTGGGCAACAACCGTCTTGTGATCGAGATCACGGAGAGCCTTCTCGTGGACGATCCCCTTCGGGTGGCCGCCGTGCTCCAGCAGCTTCGCGACCATAACGGCGTCCGGTTCGCGATGGACGATTTTGGCACGGGCTACTCGTCGCTGAGCGTGATCCACGCCCTGCCCGTGGACAAGGTCAAAGCCGATCGTGCCTTCGTGCAGCGGATGCACGAGGACGCCGGCTCACTCGGGATGGTGCAGACGGTGATCGGCTTCGCCCAGTCGCTCGGCACGCGCGTCGTGGCGGAGGGCATCGAGACGCCTCGCCAGCTGGCGGCGCTCCGCGAGATGGGGTGCGAGTACGGCCAGGGCTACTTGTTCGCCGGCCCGCTGGCGCCGAAGTCCATGGTCGAGGTGATCCGGGACGGGGGGCCGTGGGTGCGCCACTGGTCCGAGTTGACCGCCTGGTCCTGACGGGCTTCCCGCTGGCGGCCTCCGTGCGGAGCACAGAGCGCCTGCCTCGTGCCGTCCATGCGTAGGCATCTCGGGGCGAGTCCGTGCCCCGATGCCTCGTCGTCCGCTGTGCGTGCTGGTCGACGCGCCAGCGGACAGGCAGCCGCCAGCGGTGCCGCTCTCCTGTCTCACCCCCGAAGCGTGGCCGCGACGACGCCAGCGGCGCGCAGCGCACCGGGCCGCGTGGCGTAGCG
>JBCDLV010000101.1:0-10357 GCA_038744895.1 Bacteroidota bacterium
CGCGGACCATCTTGGCCGGGCGCAGCAGCTGGGCGCGGCCATCCTCGTTCACGAACGTGCCGAGTGTCTCGACGGACATCGTGAGCGGAAGCGTAATCGTCGCTGGCGTCGTGTTCGTCGTGTGCGTGGTGTGGAGGATGACAGGCGTGTCGCCGAGATCCTCCTCGTCGAGCATGCCGGTCGTGAGCAGGTCTTCCCGTAGCACGTAGACCAGCTTGGCGCTCTCGACCTGGCCGCGCAGAAGCGGAGGGTCGATCGGCTGCATCCCGAGACGGAGGCAGCCCTCGGTGTTCGGAGACTGGTCCGACGAGATCAGCCAGTCGTCGCCCTGCCACTGTCCGCGGTGGTCGACGAACCGCGGCGCCTCGGCGCCGACGGCTTCCGCCAGCCGCATCAGCAGGTAGTTGTCTTCGACGGTAGCGAACGACGACCCGATGAAGAGGACATCCGGGCCGGCTTCCTGGAGTAAGCGCCCGGCCTCGCGTGCGGCAGCCTCCCACGTCGTCGGCTGCCCGCCTAGCCGGGGTCCGCTGGCGCGGTCCTCGTTGTACGAGCGGTAGACGAGCCGCGCCGCGTCCGGCATCCAGTGCTCGTTGACGTCCATGTTCTGCCGCGGCGTGATGCGGAGGACCTGGTTGTTCTTGGTCCACACGGTCACGTTGATGCCCTTGCCGCCGAAATCTGAGACCGTCGGCGTCTTGTCCATCTCCCAGACGCGCGCCTGGAAGCGGAAGTAGTCCTCGGTGAGCGCGCCGACCGGGCAGATGTCGGTCGTGCACATCGAGTAGGCGTCGTCGAAGACCTCGCCCGGCGCCGTCATCGGGTGGTTCTTGTCGCCCCGGTTGATGATCGTGAGCTGGTGCGTCTCGGTGATCTCGGCCGTGAAGCGGGTGCACCGCGTGCAGTTGATGCACCGCTCCGCATCGAGGACCACGTTGGGGCCGAGCTGCACGCGCTTCGGCTTGTGGACCTTCTCGAACTCGAAGCGGCTGCCCTCTGGGCCGTACTTGTAGGCCTGGATCTGCAGCGGGCACTGCCCCGCCTGGTCGCAGATGGGACAGTCGAGGGGGTGGTTCGCCAGCATGATCTCCAGGTTGTCGGCCTGGGCGCCGGCGACCTCCTCCGAGGTCAGTTGCGTGTGGACGACCATCCCGTCGCTCGCGTCGAGTACGCAACTCGGCATCAGCTTCGGGAAGTAGTTGATCTTCTGAACGCCGTTCTCGTCCAGGACCGGCTCCCGGGTGGCCCGGTCGACCATCGGCGTGCCGGCCTTCACGAGGCACTGGCGGCAGTTGGCCGGTGCGCTCAGCGAGGGGTGGTAGCAGAAGTGAGGGACCTCGGTCCCTTCGTCGAGCGCGATCTGGAGCACCCGGTCGCCGGGCTCGAACTCACGCGGGACGCCGTCGATGTGGACGGTGGGCATATCGATGGGGTTATGCGTCGAGTGACTCGACCTCGACCTCCGCGCCGGTGGCCGTGAGCATCAAGGTCTGTTCGGGCTCCGTGATGGCGGCGACTTCCTCGGCAGAGGCTCCCTCATCCTCGGCGTAGTGGCGGAGGTCGTCGACGGAGGTCGTCTCCATGGCGAAGTCGCCCGTCAGGCGAACCGTCCGGCCGGGGACGTCGAGCGGGAACGTGTAGACGTACTGGCCCTCGTCATCGCGTGGCACCATCACGCGGACGATCTGGCCCTGGTCGTCGGAGAACGTGAGCCAGCAGCCCATCTTGGCGCAGGCCTCGCGGACGGTGCCCTCCACGGTGACGGTCTCGCCGTCGTAGGCCTCGGCGTCCGCGATGAGCGCCGCTGGCGTCAGGATGTCGCCAGCCGGCACGGGCTCGCCGAAGGTCTCGACGGGCGTCTGCGCGATGGTGCCCTCGGGAGGCCCGCTGGCGGCGGCGTCATCGGCGGGCTCGCCAGCGCAGGCCGCGAGCGCCAGGGCAGGGACAAGGAGGAGCGTGCGAATCATCGGAGTGAGGAGGAGGCGCGCGGTGTGCGGATGGAGCCGGCGCCACGCGCCAGCGGGTGCCGGGTTGGGGTTACGGAGTGGTGGCGCTTCCGGAGCCGGGAGCCGCGACCTCCAGGGCTGCGCCGTCGCCCGAGGCGCCGTCTCCGGAGCCGGAAAGGTCGGCTCCTGCGAAGGCCGTCGGCTGGCACTTTGCTGCGAACTCGTCGCGGAAGCGACGGATGCCCCAGCGGACCGGCCACGCCGCGGCGTCGGCGAGCGCGCAGACGGTCCGGCCCTCCATCTGATCGCACAGGTCCAGCAGCAAGTCGAGGTCGCGTGTGTAGCCGTTGCCCTCGTCGATCCGCGCCAGCAGCTTCTCCATCCACCCCGTGCCGTCGCGGCAGGGCGTGCACTGCCCGCACGACTCGTGGTGGTAGAAGTGGGCGATGCGCCGCGTGAAGCTCACCATGTCGGTGTCTTCGTCGAGGAAGCACAGCCCGGCCGTGCCCATGGACGAGCCGGCCTCGCGAAGGGACTCGGCATCCATCGTCGCGGTCTGCGCCGTTTCCCACGTCAGTGGTGGCGTCGAGCTGCCACCGGGGACGACGGCTTTGATTTTCTTGCCACCGCGCGGCCCACCGCAGACCTCCAGGAGATCCGTGATGAGCATGCCGGTCGGGAACTCGTAAACGCCGGGCCGCTCGACGTGGCCCGAGACGCCGTACAGGACCGGGCCCGTGTGCTTCTCCGAGCCGATGCCCGCGAACCACTCAGCGCCGCGGTTGACGATCAGCGTCACGTCCGCGAGTGTCTCGACGTTGTTGATTGTCGTCGGCATCCCCCAGAGGCCCTTCTGAGCCGGGAAGGGAGGTTTGATGCGAGGGTATGCGCGCTTGCCTTCGACCGAGTTCATCAGCGACGACTCCTCGCCGCAGATGTAGGCGCCAGCGCCGGCCTGGACCACGAGGTCCATCGAGAAGTCGGTCCCGAAGATGTTCTTGCCGATGTAGCCGCGCTCGTAGGCCTCGTTGACAGCCGTCTGGACGTGCTTGATGTGGTCGTCGTATTCGCCTCGGATGTAGAGGTAGCACGTCTTGATCGTCATCGCGTACCCCGCCAGCATGATGCCCTCGATCATGAGGTGCGGGTTGTACTCGAAGATCTGGCGGTCCTTGAACGTGCCCGGCTCCGACTCGTCCCCGTTGCAGCAGAGGTAGCGCGGCTTCTCGGGGTCGACCGGCGGCATGAAGCTCCACTTCATCCCGGTCGAGAACCCGGCGCCGCCTCGGCCTCGCAGCCCGGAGGCCTTGACCTCGTCGGTCAGCCCCTTGGGGTCGAACTTGCCGTCCTTGACCACATCCCTGAGCGCCTTGTAGCCGTTCGCCTCGCGCTCGTAAACGTCGATCTGGTGGAGGTCCTTGATGGGCGGGAGGATGACGCGCTCGAAGCTGCGCCAGTCGCCGGCCTTGGATTCGCCCGAGAGGAGCGTTTCGCCGTCTGCTGCTGCCATGGGTCTGGGGGTCGTACTAGGTGCGAACGGGAGCGCGCTGCGTGACCGTTTGCTCGCTCACCGGGTTCACGTCGAGATCGTCGAGGAGGTCGCCGATGGGCTGCTGGCGGTGCGCGTCGGCGGCGAGTTGATCCATGAGGTGGTCCGACTCGCGGAGGGCCTGGGTTGTGGCCGGCGCGGGGTCGTCCACGAGAAGCGCCAGCTCGCGGAGCGCCTCGAAGATGCGCCGCCGCTCGGCCGGCTGGGGCCGGAAGCCCAGCCAGTCGACGAGCCCGGCGACCGCCGTGAAGAACATGCCGACGAAGAGCACGGCGTCGGCTCCGTCGATGCCTCCGTCCTTGACGGCTGTGGCGACCATCAGCCCGAGGGCGAAGGCGGCGATGATGGCAGCGACGGTTCTCGACCGGCGCCCGCTGGCGCCGAAGAACGGCCGCTCCATCTTCGCGATCTCGGCGTTGATAAACGCCAGATCGAGAGCCTGAAGCTTTTTCCGCTCGGCATAGCTCAGCCCGGCGACGCCTGTCTTGTCGATCCCGAGCCGGGCGCGCCGGTCGAGCGCGTCGAGCAGGGCGGTATGGACGCGGCGCTCGTCCGGGGTGAGCCCGGCGAGTGCCTCGGGCTCGACGGACCGTCGGGGCTGGGTCGGCCAGGCGGCTTCCTGAAACGGTTTGACGACACGCCGAGCCGGCCGCACGCCGTGAAGCGAGGGTGCCGAGACCGAGTCTTGGCGGTCACGGGGTGCCGCAGGTGTGGACGAGGTGTCTGCGCGCTGGCCCTCCGCCAGCGGGGCCGCCATGCCACCCTCTGCTGGCGTCTGCTCCGCTGGCGGGATGACCATGCCGGTTCTGCCGAGCGCCTCCGAGACGGGGCCGCGCACGTCGAGCCGGAGCGCAGCCTGCTGGGCAGCGCGAATCTGACGGTCGGCGAGGCGAGCGGTGCGCACCTTAGTGGACGTGGTCGGAGACGGGAGGCGTCTGGTAGGTCTCGACGGCGTCGGCATCGGAGCGGCGGTTGCCGCCCATCTCGTCCTCGTCCTGCGGCAGGCTCACGCTCTCGAAGGGCAGGATGGCACCCGGATCGCCCGTTGGCACATCGGCGCCGACGCCGGCACGGAGTGTCTCGACCAGGTCGTCGATCTTCTCCCGCGTGAGGTTGTGCACGTAGGGGCCGTTCGTGACCTGGAGCATGGGCGCCGAGCCGCAGGCGCCGAGGCACTCGGCCTCCTGGACTGTGAACAGCCCGTCCTCGGTCGTCGCGCCCTTCGTCACGCCTAGCTTCTCTTCGAGGTAGTGCAGCATGTCGTAGCCACCGCAGACCTGGCACGAGAAGCAGGTGCACACGTCGAAGACGAACCGCCCGCGCTCCTCCTTGAAGTACATCGTGTAGAACGTGGCCACGCCGTAGACCTTCGCGTACGGGATCCCGAGCGTGCTCGCCACGAGCTTCATGACCTCAGGCGGGAGCCAGCCGAACTTGCGCTGCGCCAGCCAGAGCGTCTTCATGACGGCCCCATCCGGCGTCGGATACTGTGCGCGGAACGTCTCGATCTGCGCCTCCTCGTCGTCGCTCCACACGAGCTCCTCGTCCGAGAACGTGCGCTCGATGGTCTCGCCGGGGACGTACTGCGGTTTGGGCGAGACGTTGGAGGCTGAGGCGCTGGGCGTGGCTGGAGTCATGTGTGCTGTGGAGGGTGAACGGTGCGATGCGGGGACCCGAGTGCCCCCCGCGTCGTGCCTTTCACGTCGCTACTTGTCAGAGTCGCCGATGACAGGGTCGATGGAGCCGATGAGGACGACGGTGTCGGCCACCATGGCGCCTTCCATCATCGTTTCGAGGCCCTGGAGGTTCTTGAACGAGCCCGTGATGATCTTGGCGCGCCACGGGCTGCCTGTGCCGTCAGAGACGAGGTGGAAGCCGAGTTCGCCCTTGGGGCTTTCGATAGCGTGGTAGCACTCGGCGCCCTTCGGAGGCGAGACGCCGGTGTCCGTCATCATGAAGTCGTGGATCATGCCCTCCATCGAGTAATAGACCTCGTCCTTGGAGGGGTACGCCGCCTTGGCATCGTCCGTGCGGACGGGGCCGGCCGGAAGGCGGTCCAGGCACTGGCGGATGATCTTGACTGACTCCTCCATCTCCTCGACGCGCACGAAGTAGCGCGCCAGCGAGTCGCCTTCGGTCCGCATCGGGATGTCGAAGTCGACCTGGTCGTAGACGAGGTAGGGCTCGAAGGTGCGGATGTCATGCGGGATCCCGCTGGCGCGGAGCGTCGGGCCGGTGTAGCCCCAGGCGAGGGCCTCCTCGCGCGTGACGACGCCCACGTCGGCGTTGCGGTCGATCCAGATCCGGTTGCGGTTGAGCAGCTTCTTCCAGTCGGCGATCTGCTGCTCGAACTCGTCGCAGAACGAGCGGATCATGGCGAGCGACGTGTCCGAGAAGTCGAACGCGACGCCGCCGATGCGGCTGTGCGAGACCGTGAAGCGCGCGCCGGCGATCTCGTCGAAGATGGAGTAGATCTCCTCGCGGTACTTGAACGTCCAGAGGAAGACCGAAAGCGCGCCGGCGTCCATGACCATCGTGCCCGCCCACAGCAGGTGAGCCGAGATGCGCGCCAGCTCGCAGCCGATCGTCCGCAGCCACAGCGCCCGCTCGGGGACCTCGATGCCCGCCAGCTTCTCGACCGCGAGGCACCAGGCCACGTTGTTCGAGTAGGGCGACATGTAGTCCATGCGGTCTGTGTAGGGCATGAACTCCTGGTACGTCTTCGCCTCCGCCAGCTTCTCGATGCCGCGGTGGAGGTACCCGATGTCGAGCAGGCACTTGTCGATGGTCTCGCCGTCGAGCTGGATCACACACCGCAGCGCGCCGTGCGTGGCGGGGTGCTGCGGCCCTAGGTTGAGAACCATTTTCGACTCCAGCGGGTCGTCGGCGACCATCGGGACGGCGCCCGTGGATCCGTCCCCGCCGACGTCTACCCGCTGGCGGTCGTCTGCGCCAGCGGTAGCGCCCGGGATCTCGACGTGCGTGTGCCGGTCAGCGAGCGCCTGGTAGAGCGCCGCGTTGTGGCGAGGCCAGAACGTGAAGAGGTCCTCGGACGTGCCCGGTGCGGAGACGTGCGCGCGCGGAGTGTTTTGGTCGGTGACCGCCATAGAGAATCAGATGCTTGCGTGAGCGTCGAGCTGCCCTGTCCAGGGCGTGGCTGTGCGCCACGTGTCACGTATCGCTGTCGAGGTCTTTGGGAAGCAGGCCGTGCGCACGCGGGAACGGGTCGGCCTGGAGATCGCCGTCGGGCTCCAACGGCGGGAGAGGGAGTGACCCTGGAATGCCGAGCGTCGGGAATTCCTTGCGTGCCGGGTGGTACTCGAAGTCCTCCGGCATGTAGATCCGCCGGAGGTCCGGGTGGCCCTCAAAGCGGACGCCCATCATGTCCCAGGCTTCGCGTTCGTGCCAACTGGCGCCGGGGTGAACGTCGATGATGGTGGGCACCGTCGGGTCGTCCTCGTCCACGCGCACCTTGAGGCGGATGCGCTTGCGCGCCGAGAGCGCGCAGAGGTTGTAGAACACCTCGAAGCGGTCGTCCTCGGTGAACCGGTCGATGGTCCCCATGTCGACGAGGTAGTCGAAGCCGACCTCGTCGTGGAGAAACCGGACCACGTCGGTGATGCGCGAGGTCTCGACGTAGACCGTCGTCTCGCCGGCGTAGCCGACGGTGTCCCCGATGGCATCGCCGAACTCGTCCTGGAGCGCTTTGAGCACCGTCGGCACCTGCCAGGTGGCCTTGGCGTGCGGGTTCTCCTTCGTCAGCCGCTCCATCTCGCCGGCGAGCGCGTCCCGCGGCGTGAACTGGAACTTCAGCGTGGTCGCCTGCTCGCTCGGGTCGATGAACGGCGCATCGTCCGGACCGCCGATGAGCGCGTCCGCGATGGGCGTCAGCGCCACGGACGGTTGCGGCGTCTCTTCCGGCGTCTGGAGGTCGGAGTCGGTCTCGGCCATGGATTTAGGCGGCGACGGGCTGGCCGTCTGGGGTCACGATCCGGCCCTCGATGAGTGCGTTGGGGGCTTCCTTGAAGCGGACGTCCTTGGCTACCGACTCCGTCACCCGAATCTTCTCCTGGATGTCCATGAGCGCGTGGATGATGGCCTCGGGGCGCGGCGGGCATCCGGGGATGTAGACGTCGACCGGGAGGAAGTTGTCGATGCCTTGGACCACCCCGTAGCAGCGGTGCATGCCACCCGTCGAGGCGCAGGCGCCCTGGGCGATGCACCACTTGGGCTCGGCCATCTGGTCCCAGATCCGGCGGACCGTGTGGGCCATCTTGTGCGAGCACCACCCCGCGACGATCATCAGGTCCGCCTGGCGTGGGCTGAACCGCATGGCTTCAGAGCCGAAGCGGGCCACGTCGTACTTCGGGCCGGCGAACCCCATCATCTCGATGGCGCAGCAGGCGAGGCCCATCGGCATGGGCATGAGAGAGTTCGAGCGGGCCCAGTTGACGACCGAGTCGACGGTCGTGGTGAGGAAGCCACCTTCTTCGCTGAACATAATCGAGTCTGAGGTTTGCTCTTTGGGTATCGGTCAACGGCTGAACCACACGAGTGGTCCCCTCTACGCCGTTTTCAATTGGGACTGAAAATAGACTAGTCCCAGTCCAGGCCGCCCTTCTTGACGTCGTAGATCAGCCCGACGACGAGGATGAAGATGAACGCTCCGATGATGCCGAGCGATGCCAGCGCGTCGGCGCCGCCCGCTTCGAGGAACGTGCGGAACGAGACCGCCCACGGGTACAGGAAGACGAGCTCGACGTCGAACACGATGAAGATCATCGCGACGAGGTAGAACTTGACCGAGTAGCGATCGCGCGCGGTGCCAACGGGGTCCTGTCCCGACTCGTACGGGCTCTCTTTGGTCGCGTTGGGCTGGTACGGTCCCAGCAGCTCGGCGATCTTGAGCAGCGTCAAGGCGAGGCCCAGCGCCAGCAGGGCCATCAGGAAGAGGGGGAGGAACTCGGTGATCATCGGTTCCGGACGGGTCGGAGGGTGGCCGGGAAATCTACAACGGTGGCCTTGAGGGCAGTGCGAAGGACACGGCCGACGGCATGGACATCGCGGGAAGCCGGTGCCCGCTGGCGGCGAGCGACTCGTGGCTCCTGTGACGGTGCGCGCGGCTCCGGTGACGGCGCGCGCGCGCCGACGGCTGAGGTCTTGCTGAGGTTTCCGCCGTGGATCGGCGATCTGGATCTGGAATCGGGCCTCCGGTGGCCAGGGGACTCCGTAGGGCATGGGTGAAGGCACTATGAGAGAAATGTGTGGATAGCATGGAGGTCCACACACCCCTCGGCCCATGCGCCCTGTTTCTCTCGCTCTCGCCGCCGTTCTCACGCTGGCGGCGTGCTCTTCCGACTCCGTGACCGGCCCCGAGGCCGACGCTGAGCTTCCGCCGGACCTCGCGGTCCTCGAAGATGTGCCCGTCTCGGACGTGGTCCCGCAGGCCCCAGACCCGGACCCTGCGTCGGATCGCTACATCGTGGTCCTCGCGGAGGCGCCTGCCTCCAAGACCGGGCGCCGCGCGCCATCGCTGGATGCGGTGGTCAGCGCTGTCGAGGCGCGTGGCGGCGACGTCGACGTGACATTCGAGACGGCGCTGACGGGCTTCGCGGCCGAGCTGTCGCCAGCGGAGGTCGCGACGCTCGAATCCGACAGCCGCGTCGCGTTCGTCGAGCCGGACCTGCCCGTGCGGGCCCTCGCCACGCAGTCGGGTGCTCCGTGGGGCCTCGACCGCATCGACCAGCGGGACGGCACGGACGGGTCGTACACGTACACCACGTCGGCGTCGAACGTGACGGCCTACATCATCGACACGGGCATCCGGACGTCGCACGTGGACTTCGGAAGCCGCGCCTCGAACGGCTTCGATGCCTTCGGCGGCAACGGCCAGGACTGCAATGGGCACGGGACGCACGTCGCCGGTACGGTCGGCGGTAGTACCTACGGCGTCGCCAAGGGCGTCCGCCTGGTGGGCGTTCGCGTGCTCGACTGCAACGGAAGCGGCTCCACGTCGGGCGTCATCGCAGGCGTCGACTGGGTGACGCAGGTCGCCAGCGGGCCGTCGGTAGCCAACATGAGCCTGGGCGGCGGCGCGTCGTCGGCGCTGGACACGGCGGTGCGCAACTCGATCGCGTCGGGCGTGACCTACGCCGTGGCTGCGGGCAACGAGAACCGGAACGCCTGCAACGGATCCCCGGCGCGTGTGTCCGATGCGCTGACCGTCGGGGCGACGTCGTCGAGCGATGCGCGTGCGTCGTTCTCGAACTACGGGTCCTGCGTGGACCTGTTTGCGCCGGGCGTCTCCATCCGGTCGGCGTGGTACACGAGCAACACCGCGACGACAGCGATCTCAGGAACCTCCATGGCGAGCCCGCACGTGGCCGGTGCCGCTGCCCTCGTGCTGGCTGGAAGCCCAGGCGCATCGCCCGCGACCGTCAACGCGGCGGTCTTGGGTGCGGTGACGGACAACGCCGTCGGCAACGCGCGGAGCGCCAACAACGACCTGCTCTTCGTCGGGTCCGGCGGATCGCAGCCGCCGCCTCCTCCGCCGTCGCAGATCAGCCTCGACGTGCAAGGCCGCTACTACTGGCGCTACTCGATCGTCGACCTGTCGTGGTCCGGCGTGCAGTCGAGCCAGGTGGACGTCTACGTCAACGGCTCCCGGGCTGCGACAACTACCAACGACGGCGCGCAGTCGTACAACCTCGGCTGGAATCGGCGAGGGACCTACGCCTTCACGATCTGTGAGCGAGGCACCTCGTCGTGCTCGCCGTCGGTGAGCGTCCGGTTCTAGCCCTCCGAACTACATGTCCGAGCGGTCCGCCTCCGTCAGGGGGTGGGCCGCTTCGGTGTTCAGACA
>JBCDLV010000102.1:0-10263 GCA_038744895.1 Bacteroidota bacterium
CGCGCCATCGAGACCATCCTGCGCGTCGTCGGGCGGTGGTTCGGCATCCGAGGGCTGCGGGAGCAGTTCAGGGAGATCGAGGCGGTGATCCTGAGCGAGCTCGACTTCACGCGCGAGGCCGAGAACGCTGCGGCCATCGGCCAGACCCTGGGGCGCGGCGTCTCGGTGCCAGCCGTCGTTCCGGAGCGGTCGACGCGTCGCGTGCTCACGACGGAGTTCATCGACGGCATCAAGGCGGGAGACTTCGCGGCCCTCGACGCCGCGGGCGTGGACCGGCGCGCCGTCGCCGAGCGCATCCTGGATGCCTACGGCGCCATGATCTTCCGCGACGGCCTCTACCACGCCGATCCTCACCCGGGCAACCTGCTGGTCCGCCCCGACCCGCGCCAGCCGGGAGGCTTCGAGCTGGTGTTCCTCGACTTCGGCGCCGTCGCCCGGCTGACGCCCCAGATGCGGCGTGGGCTGGCCGAGATGATCGCCGGCGTCATGGCGCGTGATGCCTCGCGCGTGACCTCCGCCCTCGACGTGATGGGCTTCACCGCCGACGGCGGCTCGGCCGAGGCCACCGCTGCCGTGCGCCAGTTCGTCGAGGCCGTCCACGAGGAGATGCTCCGCGGCATCGACCCGCGCGCCTTCCGCCTCGGCGACCTCACACTCGACCGCGCGCTGGCGCAGCAGTCGATGGCGTTCGAGACCATGGCGGACGTCGGCGTCTCGGTCTCCGACCTCGCGGGCGCGTTCCGCGTCCCCCGCGACTGGATCCTCCTCGAGCGGACCGCGCTCCTCCTCGTCGGGCTGTGCAGCGGGCTGGCGCCCGACGTCAACCCGCTGGCGATCATCGAGCCGTACATCCGCCCGCTGACGCGCGACGCGGTTCAGGAATCCATCCCGGCCATCGCCGGCGCCATCTGGTCGGACGTGCAAGCAGCGGGCCGCTCGCTCCTCGGGATTCCGCCGCAGCTGGACCGCGTGCTGGAGAAGGCCGAGGCAGGCACGCTGTCCGTGCGCCAGCCGGACACGGTCGCAGCCACCGAACGGCTGGCCGGTGCGGTGCGCCAGCTGGCGTATGCCGTCGGCGGCGTGGGCAGCGGCGCGATCGCCTACGCAGCGCATGCCGGAGGCGATGGCAGGATCGCGCTCGGGCTGGCGGTGCTGGCCGCGCTGTGCGGCGTAGGCATGCTTCGATCCGGTCGCTGAGGACTCCCGCTACGACCCCTCGTACTCCTCGGCGTAATCCGCCTGGGCCGCCTCGACGACTTTCAGGGCGTGCTCCCGGCCGTAGGTGCGTGCGATCGAGGCCTTGTTCTCGTCGCCAGGGACCAGCTTGTAGGTGGAGAAGTAGTGCGTGAGGCGCTCGATGAGCTTCTCCGGCAGGTCCGAGAGGTCGTTGGTCTCGCCCCAGAACAGGTCGTTCTGGAGGACCGCCACGATCTTGTCGTCGGCCTCCCCGTTGTCGATCATTTGGAGGCCGCCGACCACGCGAGCGGCCAGGGTGATGTCGGCACGGTCGATGCGGCGCTCGGAGATCACGCACACGTCGAGGGGGTCGCCATCGCCCTGGGTGGCCTCGGGTCCGGAGAGGGCCGAGACGCGCTCGGCGCAGTAGGTGCGCGGGACGAAGCCGTACACCGTGGGCGGGTGCGACGACGTGCGCTGCGGGCGGTCGACGCGGGTATAGCCCGTCACCTTGTCGAGCTCGTACTTGACGCCGTCGTACGGCGTGATCTCGATGTAGGCCGTGATGACCTCCGGCGCCTTGGGTCCGGCTTCGAGGCCGTGCCACGGGTGAGGACGCCAGCGGTAGAACGGAGGAGGGAATGCAGCCATATCGGTGTGGGCGGAGGCCCCCCGGACGCCGCGGCGCCCGTCACGGTTGCACGCTACTCCCCACGGATCAGGGCCGCCAGTTCCTGGGCACCGACCGGACCGAAGCCTCCGGAGATCACGAGGTCGCCGTCTTCGATGGGCTCCTGCACGATGGGCGCCATCACCAGGAGACCATCTACGACGACGCCGATCTGGCGACCGACCCTCGATTCGGTGAGCGCTCGCAACGCGTGCATCGGCGCGCCTCGCAGCTGGACCTCAACCCCGGATCCGATGCCTTGCGAGACCACCGCCACGCGCTCGACGGACGCCGCGGGGACCGTCAGGACCATCTCTGCCCAGAAGGACACGCCAGCTTGCCAGACCTCGACGTGCACGGCATTGGGGAACGGCTCCCGCTCGACCACGGCGAACGCCAGCCCGCGCATTCCCTCGATGCGCGCTACGGCCCCCTCCGCTGGCGCTCCCTCCGCTGGCGCCTCCGCGTCCCGGCAGTCGAAGTGGGTGTACACGGGCCCAACCTTAACGAAGGTGGTCGTTCCCCCACCCGCGACGGGCGCATCGAACCGGACATGGACGCCCTGCGCGTCGTGAAGCCCGAGCCCATTGCTCCACCACCGGCCGCCGGTGCCAACGGGGTCGAGGAGGCGATCCTCGCGGCCGGGGACCTGGACGCGGAGGCGTCCGTCGGGCTCGACGAGGGGGTCGAAGGTTGCGTCGTCGTCGCAGACGTAGCGCTGGGCGAGCGTGGGGACCGGGACCAGGGGCGTGTCCGCAGCCGCGTCTTGCACCGCTGGCGCGGTCGCGCTCTGTGATAGTTCATCCACCGGCGCCGAGGTGGTGCAGGCCGCGAGGCAGAGCAGGGCGGTAAGCCGTCGCATGGTTCGTGTAGAGCGTGCTCTACACTACCGCCAGCAGGGGCGGGCCAATCGATCCATTCGGCCGCTCTGGCGGGCCGGTCCGTTTGGCGACTACGCGATGTGGCTCTCGCGGTCGCAGGCGACGGTCGTGGCTCGCTCCGCACCGATGACGTCCGTCAGGAGCGGCGTTTCGAGCCCCGGTCCGTCCGGTGGCCCGTGGAGCACCGAGATGTCTCCGGTGACCTCCAGGACGACGGCGTGCACCTCGTCCAGGCGGAAGACGTTGGCCTCGCGGAGCTTGGCCCACACGTCGGCCTCGGTGATGTGGGTCTTGAGCAGGTTATCGCGCAGCATCCCGTCGCGCGTCATCAGCAGGATGGGGTCGTTGTCGAGGGCGTTCTCGACCCACCCGAGCCTCGCGCGCAGGATCGCCGCGCCGATCTGGATCCCGAACATGACGGTCAGCGCTGCGACAGCCCGGAAGAGCGACGGGCCGTCGAACAGGATGCTGCCGGCCACGATCGAGCCGATGGCGACCGTCGTGGCGAAGTCGAAGGCGTCCATCTTCGAGAACGTCCGCAGCCCCGCGATCCGGACGTAGATGATGAGCACCGTGTAGATGCCGATGGCGGTCAGGAACACGTCGGCGACGGAGCCCCAGGAGGTGAAGAGCCAGTCGTCGAGGGCGAGATCGGACATGTCGCAGGGGGCGTGTGGGAGCAACCATCGACCGAAACCGGCCGCTTCTCGTGCCGATCCGCCCGCGGGCAGAATCAGGAGCCTTCCGGCGCGCCAGCGGGCGGCTCTCCGCTGGCGGACCCGCCGCCGACGGCATGGCTTGCCAGCCTGATGCGCCACGATAGTTTGGCCGGACGCCCCCCTTGCAGATATGCGCGCGCTGCTGGTCCTGCCCCTCCTGCTCATCGCCTGCCAGGCCGAGCCTCCGTCGTCCGATCCGGCAGGCTCCGAGCTGGCAGAGGCCATCGAGGGACGGATTGAGGCCGTAGCGTCCGCTGGCGGCACGGTCCGCCGCGCCGCGTTCGTCGTCGCCAACGGCGTCTTCAACAGTGAACTGATGGCGCCGTACGACGTGTTCCACCACACGCTCTTCCGAGACTCGCTGGACTACGTCGAGCCGTTCGTGGTCTCGCCCGACGGGCAGCCCGTGGTGACGTTCGAAGGGCTGAGCGTGGACGCCCACTACAGCTTCGACACGGCGCCAGCGGCCGACATCCTGGTCATTCCCAGTACGGACGGTAGCATGGACCGCGACCTCGATGATGCGGCCTACATGGCGTACGTCTCCCGCACCGCCGAGGCCGCCGAGTGGGTGCTGACCGTCTGCGACGGCGCGTTCCCGCTGGCGGCCACCGGGCTCCTCGACGGCCGCGCAGCGACCACCTTTCCTGCCGACCGTGCGGCTCTCGCCGCACGCTTCCCAGCCGTCGACGTGCGTGACGACGTGCGCCTCGTCGTCGACGGCAAGTACGTCACGTCCGTCGGTGGCGGGATGAGCTACGAGCCGGCGTTCTGGCTCGTGGAGCACCTGTGGGGTGCCGACCGCGTGGCGGGGAACGCCAGCGGGCTCGTCTGGCCGTGGGACCTGTCGACGGTTCCGCACCTGGTCGTGGCGAGCGACTCGACCGCGGCTGGCGGGGCGTCCTAGCGGGCTATCCACAGGCTGTCCACGGCGTGGAGAACTGGATGGCCAGGCCGCACACGGCATGGCCGATGTGACTGACTGGGGCGCGAACACCTACTAGAGGGAGATCCTGAATGTATCAGGGACTAAAAATTTAAGGCAAAAATGTCTTATTGACTGAATTATACTCTGTTTAGGTCTTTCCCTCGGAGATCGATGCATGCCATCTCGATCACGCCAGCCGCGTGGCCCGTTGCCCCGCAGCCGTCGTTCATGTCCTGGGTCCCGCGCGTTCCCGACGCTCCCGCGGCCCCTCCCGTCGGCGCTCGCCAGCGGGACCTCTCCCGTCAAGCCGACTCCGGGGACGGAGAGGCGCGGGTCCGTCGCGGCTCGATGGCGGAGAGAAACGCGTCGACCTCCTGGTCAGAGCGCAGGCGGTGGACGGAGACGCCGCGAGCCTCTGCCGTCGCCAGCTGAGCCAGGACGCCGGGTCGGCGAGCCTCCGGATAGGACAGGACGTAGTGGACGAACTGGAGGGTGACCCGCTCTGGACACCCCTCGGTCATGTCGGGCCTCGTCTGGCCGGCATACTGGATCCTGCGCTGAACCACGCGGCGCAGGCAAAGCCAACGCGAGCGGTCGAGGAAGACGACCGTGTCGGCCAGGGCGATGCGGCGCGGCAAGGTGCCGCTGTAGGTGCCATCCATCACCCACGCCTCCGCACTCACGAGTTGGTCCACCTGCGCGGCCCAGGCCTCCGACGCGGGCTCGACCCAGCCGGGCTGCCAGTAGTGCTGGTCGAGATGGACAACCGGGAGGCCGGTCTTCTCAGCGATGGCACGTGCCACAGTGGACTTGCCCGATCCGGACGACCCGATGACCACCACGCGCTGCACGGGTAAAATCTACGCCAGCGGGTCAGGCCTCGTGAGCACTCGGCGGCGGCCCTCCTGCTAGGCCACAGCGTCACGGGACAGCCGGGAGCCGCGGGCATGGTCAAATACGGCGGCCATCCCGACTCGGCCCGGTGTTTGCCGATGTGGCGGCACCCTCCCACACCGTCGTTGCCACTCATGGCACATCCAGCCCCTCCCGTTACGCCCGCTCGCTGGCCCGTCGCCCCTGCGCCATCGTTCTCCGACTGGCGGCCATCCGTGCCTCCGCCAGCGGGGAAGCGCCCCGATACGCCGTCACCGGCCAAGACACGCCCGGCGATCATCGCGAAGAAGCGCACCCCGTAGGCGACGCCCCGTCCCGCTGGCGTCACCCATCGAGGCGGTGGCTCAGGAGCCACTCGTAGACCTCCGGGTTGGCGTAGGTCTCGCTCCACGAGTCGTGCCCGGCGTCGGGGTAGACCGTGAAGCGAACGTCACCGCCGGCCTCTCGCAGCCAACGAACCATCTCTACGGAAGCGCCGATGGGCACGACGCGGTCCATCGCCCCGTGGAACGCCCACACGGGCACGTCGCGCGCGCGCTCGATGCCGAGAGACAGGCCGCCGCCGCAGATCGGGATCGCCGCCGCGAAGCGGTCAGGCATGTGCTGGATGGCCTCCCACGTCCCATAGCCTCCCATGGACAGTCCGGTGACGTACACGCGGCGTTCGTCGATTCGGTAGGCCGCCAGAGCTGCGTCTAGCGCCACAGCCACGCGCGCAACCGTCCACCGCTCGCCGAGCGGGACCTGGGGCGCCACGATGACGAACGGCAGGTCGCGGCCCTCCCGGCGCTCCTTGAGTGGACCGTGGATGCCCACGAGCGAGAGATCCTCGCCCCGCTCACCGGCTCCGTGGAGGAAGAGGAGCAGAGGCCACTGGCGATCCTGCTCGTCGTAGCCATCGGGAAGGGAGACGACGGCGCTCCCGCTGGCGGTCTCGGTCCACGAGCCGTCGTACGGGAGCGTGGTCTGGGCAGAGGCGGACATGGCGAGGACAACAGTGAGGAGGACCGGTCGCATGGGCGTCGGCGGGTGGCAGGAAAAGGTAGGCGCGCGAGCCACCTCACCGAGCACCAGCGGGGAGCCGCCAGCGGGCGGGATAGCCTGGAGCACCCGAAGAAGGGAACGGCGGATCCAGGGGACGAGCCGGGCGCTCGTGTAGCCTGGGTCAGCCTTCCGCGACCTCCATGCGCCTCCTCTCCGCCGTCCTCCTTCTCGCCCTCGCACCATCGGTACACGCACAGGCCGACACGATCCAAGACACCCTCGACGAGTTCGCCGCGCTGATGACGGACATGGAGCAGACGCTCCCTCTTCGCCCGACCGTCGTCACCACCGACGAGGACGGCCTCGCCACGCTCAACGTCGACCTGGAGGCCGGGCCGGACTACATGCTTCTCCTCGTCACCGACCGCGACGGGGACCTCGACCCGGACGCGGACCTGCTGGACCCCGCTGGCGCCTCCATCGCGACCGCCTTCGGCACGGGGACGCAGGAGACGCTGGCGTTCGTCGTGCCCGAGAGCGGGCTCCACACGGTCCAGGTCGAGGTGTTCGGCTGCGCGGCCTCCTGCAGGGTAGGCGTGGCCATCGCGACGACGCTGGAGTAGCGCCCGGCGCCAGCGGGCGGCGTAGACTGCGGCGTGCACGTCCTCACCCGCGCCCAGAAGGTCTACGTCGTCTGCGCGGCCGTCTTCCTGACGGCCCTGGTCATCGCCGAGTCGACGGCCGGCAAGTTCTTCACGGCGTTCGACCTGCCCGGGACGCTCCGCATCCTCGGCGTCGAGTTCGACAGCGTGGTCATGACCGCTGGCGTAATCGCGTTCCCGGTGACGTTCATCGTGACCGACGTGATGAACGAGTACTTCGGCAAGGCGGGCATCCGGTTCGTGACGTACGTCGGCCTCGGGATGGTCGTGTTCGCGTTCGGGCTGCTCCAGATCGCGCTGGCGGTGCCGACAGCGCCGAACTCGCCAGTCCCAGACGAGGCGTTCGCGGCGGTCTTCGGAACCACCACACGCGTCATCATCGGGAGCCTGGTGGCCTACCTCGTCGGGCAGCTGGTCGACATCGCCCTGTTCCACCGCCTCCGCCAGTGGACCGGGGGGCGCCACCTCTGGCTCCGGGCCACCGGATCCACGCTGGGGTCGCAGTTCATCGACACGTTCGTGGTCCTGACGGTGGCGTTCGCAGGCCAGCTGGCGCTCGGCGAGATCGTCGCGATCACGCTGTTCAACTACGGCTACAAGGTGGGGATCGCGATCGGGATCACGCCGCTGGTATACCTGGCGCACTACGGGATCGACCGGTACCTGGGGCACGAGCGGGCGCAGGCCCTCGAAGAGCAGGCCGCCGCGGGCTGAGGGTCCCCGCTACAAGGACAGGCTCGGCGTCGCGGCCACGTCGAGACCTGCCGTCTCGCCGGCGGCCCACTTGTACGCTGCCGTGACCGCGATCATCGCCGCGTTGTCGACCGAGTGCGCGAGGTCCGGCACGAACACCCCAAACCCATCGGTCTCGCCAGCGGACTGCATCGTCGCGCGAAGCTCGCGGTTGGCCGAGACGCCTCCGACCACGGCAACGGCGCGCACGCCTGTCTGGCGAACTGCCTCCCGCACCCCCTCGACCAGAGACGCCACCACGACGCGCTGGAAGGACGCCGCCACATCGGCGCGGTGCGTCTCCACGACCCGCTGGCGGTCGCCCTCGGGCAGGTCCGTGATCCAGTAGCGGACGGCCGTCTTGATGCCGGAGAACGACAGGTCGAACAGTGCCTCGCCCCGGCGCCCCTTCGGTCCGAGGCGCGGTGAGGGCAGGTCGAGAAACGAGGCGTCGCCCTCGGCCGCTAGGCGGTCGATGTGCGGGCCACCGGGGTACGGCAGGCCGAGCAGCTTGGCCACCTTATCGAACGCCTCGCCAGCGGCGTCGTCGCGCGTGCGGCCCAGTTCCTCGTGTGCGAACCCCTCTCCCACGTGCGTCAGGAGCGTGTGACCACCGGAGACGGTCAGGCAGAGGAACGGGAGCGGCGGCCGTGGCTCGTCGATCATCACGGAGTAGACGTGGCCCTCCAGGTGGTTCACCGCCAGCAGGGGAATCCCGCGCCCGAGGGCGATGCCCTTGGCCGCGCTGAGGCCCACGAGGAGCGAGCCTGCGAGCCCCGGGCCGACCGTGACGGCGACGGCCCCGAGGTCGCCCATCTCCAGTCCGGCTTCGTCGAGCGCGGCGCGGACCGTCGGGACGATCAGGCGCTCGTGGGCCCGGCTGGCGTGTTCCGGCACGACGCCGCCGAACTGTTCGTGGACCCGCTGGCTGGCGACGACGCTGGACGCCAGCTGGCGCTCGGCCCAGACGGCGGCGGCGGTATCGTCGCAGGAGGTCTCGATGGCGAGGATCGGCGGGAGGTCGGGCGGTCGCATGGGGCATGTTCGCACGCGACAACGCTCGGTTCCTGCTGGCGAGAACGGTTGGCCGAGCGAGTATGGACGGAGGACCGGGGCCGGTGGACCGTGAGTCGAGCTACCGCGGAACGGTCGCCAGCGGAACGGTCGCCAGCGGGGCCACCGGTGGTCAGCCTCGGCGGACGGCTGTCCGCGGTCTTCCGTCCTCGGTCCGCGGTCTTCCGTCTTACCACACCGCCAGCGGGACCCAGGTCCAGTGGCTATCGTAGGGAGCCGACTCGCCTATGGCCTCCCCCCTCCGCCGACTCAACGCCGACCTCTGGCGCTACCGCTGGACGCTCGGTCCCGGGCTGCTCTGCGCCCTCGCCTCGGCGCTGTTCACGCTGTTCATCCCGGGGCTCGTGCGCGAGGCCATCGACGCGATCCCCCGCATGGTAGCCGTGCAAGGCTACGCGGCAGGCACCTCCGCTGGCGATGCCCTCTTCGACGACTTCCGCGGCGCTCTGGTCCTGCTGGGCCTATTGATCGTCGCGCTGGCGCTGGTCGCAGGGTTGTTCACCTTCCTCATGCGACGGCTGGTCGTCGTCGCCAGCCGGAAGATCGAGTACGACTTCCGCAACCGGATCTACCAGCACCTCCAGCGGCTCTCGGGCGACTTCTACAACCGGTTCGAGACCGGCGACGTGATGACGCGCGCCACGAGCGATGTCGAGAAGGTCCGCCGCTACGTCGGCCCGGCGCTGATGTACCTCGCGCGCGCGGTGGCGGCCATCGTGATGGCGCTCGTGTTCATGCTGGCGATCTCGCCCACGCTCACGTTCTGGGCCCTCCTGCCAATGCCCATCCTGGCGGTCGCCATCTTCTTCGTCAGCCGCCTGGTCCACGTCCGGACGGACCGCCAGCAGAGGGCCTACTCGGGCCTGACCAGCCGCGTGCAGGAGGCGCTGAGCGGCATCCGCGTGGTCAAGGCCTATGCCCAGGAGGAGACGTGGGGCCGACGCATCGACGACGCCAGCGCCGAGTACCGCGCGCGCGCGCTGGACCTGGCCCGCGTAGACGCTGCCTTCCGACCGGTTCTGCTCATCCTGATCGGCACGAGCACCGTCCTGGTCGTCGGCGTCGGTGGCCAGCTCGTGATCGAGGGGCAGCTCTCGCTCGGCAACATCGCGGAGTTCATCATCTACGTCGCCAACCTGACGTGGCCTGTCGCCTCCTTCGGGTACGTCGTTTCGATGGTGCAGCAGGCGATGGCCTCGATGTCTCGCATCACGGAGATCCTGGACACAGTACCGACCGTGGCCGACCCCGCCGCTGTAGGGGGCGACGGCGCGCTGGCGCCAGCGGTCGAGGGACAGATCACCTTCGAAGGCGTCACCTACCGATACACGCCCGACGGCCCGGCCGTGCTCGACGACGTATCCTTCGAGGTCCCCGCCGGCACCTCTGTGGGCATCGTCGGGCGGACGGGCGCCGGCAAGTCGACCCTCGTGGAGCTGATTCCTCGCCTGATGGACCCGACCGCCGGCACGGTCCGGGTCGACGGTCGCGACGTGCGCGAGATGCCGCTGGCGGTGCTGCGCGGCGCCATCGGGTACGTCCC
>JBCDLV010000103.1:0-10244 GCA_038744895.1 Bacteroidota bacterium
CGCATCCACCTCGCCGCACTCGCCATCCGCGAGGAGACCATCGGGACCGATCACTTCCACACCTCCCACACGTACCACAACCTGGCCGTGGTCTATCGAGGCATGGAGCAGTGGCCAGAGGCAGAGCAGTTCTACCGGGAGGCACTTCGCGTGAAGCAGATCCACCACGGGGAGGGATCGGCAGAGACGGGGCGGACCCTGAGCCAGCTCGGCCACGCCATCGGGATGCAAGGGCGGTTCGAGGAGGCGAGCCGGCTTCACGATGCAGCGGTTGCCACCACACGGGGCCTGGATGCCGAGACCGGCTCCCTGGTAGCCCCGATGCTGGTCCGCCGGGGCGATGTACTCAGGGCCGAGGGACGTCTGACCGATGCGGAAACGTCGATTCGCCGCGGCATCCGACTGTGGCAGAGGTCGGTCGGTACGCCCACGCCACTCGTCCCGCGGTGGCTCCTGCGCCTCAGCGAGGTCGTGGGCACCCAGGGCCGGCAAGAAGAGGCGACCCAGTTGGTGGCCGAGAGCCGGGCCCTGTGCGATGGCCTTCCCCTGGAGCGCCAGCGGGACCGTTGCATCTCCGCGGCGGAGGCCGCTCTCTGAGGCCGCGTCAACGCGCCAGCGGGGTCGCGCCAGCAGGGTCGCCTCAGGCCGTGGCGACGCGCTCCGCGATGGCGCCCGTCTGGCTGGCGACGCGTTCGGTGGCGAGCATCCCGATCCGCCGCCGCACCTCGGCCTCGTTGGCCAGCGCATACGCCCGCTCCTCCGCGGTGAGCATCCCGAGGACCAGGCCGAGGACGACGCGCTTCATCCGAGCGTCTTGCTTCATCAGCCTCACCAGTCGGTGGTTCTGATCGGCAGGATCGAACGTCGCGAAGCCGGGGATTCTCTTCGCCACATCAGCCGCGACGACATCGAGGATGGCAGCGTTCTGGAGTTTGAGCACCGGCCGGAGCGTCTGGTGCAGAAACGTTTCGGCATCGGTCTGCGCGGGCTCCGTCGCGAGCACCGGGCGGAGGTCCAGCAGGGAACGGTCTCGGTCCATCATGGGCGGTCTACGCCACGCGTACACGTCCGGTCTCACGCATCCGTATCGTTCAGGCAACGGATCGCCCCCGGATGTCTTCGACTTCGTGGCTGCTCAAGGCGGCCAACGTCATCGCCAGCAGGACCTCGCCTCGCCAGGAGCGGTGGTACGACGTGGACCGGCGGCTCGAACGCGCGCGACTGCCGCAGGGTACCGAGCCGTTCGGGGAGGCTCCAGTCCGTGACGGTCTCGCCATGCTCCTGGACGACCTGCGGCAGGCTCCCCTCTCCCCTCTCGGCGCCCGGGTGGCCCGGGACCTGGTGGGCACGTACCTCGCCATGCGGCGCAAGACGGCCGAGACCATCGAGCGCCAGACGGGCCTGCTCGACCAGTCCCTGCACCCACCATTGATCGTACTCGGGCTGCCCCGCACGGGGACCACGTACCTGCATCGCCTGCTGGCGGAGGATCCCGCCCACCGGGCGATGGCGATGTGGGAATGGTTTCCCGTCCGGCCCGTTGGCACGCCCGCGAATGAGCTCCAGAGCCAGCGGCGGTCCGTGCGGGTGATGGCCTGGCTGCGAAGCCGGATGGACAGGGACATCGACAGGAAGCACTTTATTCGTGGAGACCTCCCGGAAGAGTGTATGTGGGGGCTCGGCGTCACCTTCCAGAGCCTCGTCTACTGGATGCTCGCGCCGGTGTACACCTACGCGCACTGGTACGCGAGGCAGAGTCGGCATCAGAAGTACGTCGAGTACCGTTGGCTCCTTCAGCTCCTCCAGTCGACGACGCCCGACCTCCGCCTCACGTTAAAGGCGCCAGCCCACCTGGACGCGGTAGACGCCATCCTGACGAGTATCCCGGATGCCCTGCTGGTGCAAACCCACCGCGACCCGCTGGCGTGCGTCCCGAGCATGGCGAGCCTGACGGTGAGCTCCCAGCAGGTGCTCGTGGAGACGAACAACCTGGAGCGAGTGGGGCGGACGACCGTCGATCTCGCACGCGTCGGACTCGAGCGCAACGCCGAGGACCGCGCCATGCACCCCGACGCCGTCCACGACGTTCTCTACGACGACCTTGTCCGCGATCCGATCGGGACCGTGCAGGCGATCTACGAGCGCTTCGGGCTCCCCATGACGGACGCCTTCGAGCACCGTCTCCGCGCGCACGTGGCAGCCAACCCAAAGCACCGGCGGGGCGCGCACACCTACGACCTCCGCGACTACGGGCTGTCCGCTGGCGAGTTGGCCGAGCTATTCAGAGGCTACCGCGAGTCGTACGACCTCATCTGAAAGCCCCCGCTGGCGCTGAGCGCCAGCGGGGCTAGCTGCCGCCAGCGGTTATCTGGCGCGGCGCCAGACCTGCGTCCGCCCGAGCGCGCGCACGCCGACGAAGCCGCGCACGCGGAGGCGGTCGGGGCCGTCGAGGCGCATGAAGGCCCGGTAGCTACGCCCGTTCTGCGGATCCAGGATCCGGCCGCCGTTGAACTCGTCTTCGTCCCAGGTCATGTCTTCGATCAGCGGCACGGTCCGGAGGTCGGCACCCTGGTAGCGGCCCCGGCAATCGTCACACTGGAACTGCGGGTTCGGGTACTGGCGCGTAGGCAGAACGCGGACGATGCGGCCTTTCAGCACGCCGTTCTCTTCGGTGAGGCGGATCACAGCCTGGGCCTCGTCCCCGTCGTCTCCGTACGTCGTCCAGTCTCCCAAGTACGCACGAGCCTCGGCCGGCAGTGATTGTGCGTGGAGCGCTGTGGCTGTGAGGGCGAGCAGGGCGAGCAGGGCGAGAGTAGGGAGAAGCCGGCGCATGGATCGGAGGTCGGTGGTGGTGGAATGCAGAACGAGAGCCGAGGGTCAGTCGTGCCGGCCTACGCGGGAACGCCCTCGGCACGCAGTGCGGGATCGCCTTCGCGGGCCAGGAACCGGTTCCATCCGCCCACAAGGAACGCGGACACGATGGCACCAATCGCGGCCATGCCTGCCAGGCTGAGGGTGAGCAGCCATGTGCCACGCTGGTGGGTTCCGAGCACGATCTGGTCGCTCTCGGCAGACGCGATGATGGGCAGGGTCATGGTCTCACCGTCCGGCGTCGTCAGGTAGTCAACCTCGATCTCTTTGAGGAGGATGATCGGAAGCTCGACGTCCCGCTCGATGGCGGCCGTCTGGCCCGGAGGCGTGTACCGCAAGCGGACCTGGCCCGTGGTGATCTCGCTGCGCTCACGTAGGTTGAGGCCGGTCACCTCGGCGACGATCGCCTCGCCCTGTTCCGAGACCGCTCGCTGGTCGATGCCCGCCCGCGTCGTGGCAACCGCGATGACGACGAGGAGCAGAGGGAGTGCCCACAGCAGGCGGGCGACGATCGGGTTGGAGAGGAAGTTCATGGCTCTCGGTGGGCTGGAGCCCGAACGCACGATCTCGCACCCCGTTACAGCTTCACACCGGTTTGGCGGTCTTGCCCCGCTGGCGCAGGGAGCCGGCGCACCCCATCGCCAGCGGAGGCGCTGCTACTCGGATTCCTCCAGCGTCATGAGGTAGTCCTCGACAGAGCCGACGCTCACGCGCGTCTCGCCCTTCACCTTGCGGGCCTTGATCGAGCCTTGGCGAATCAGCTTTTGGACCTGGTTTCGGTCGATGAGCTTGAGCAGCCGGCGGGCCTCGGTCCGGCTCACGGTGTCCTCGCGGTACTCACCGGCGAAGCCTTCGAGGAACTCGACCGTCGAGGGCGTCAACTCGATCAGCCGTGTCTCCTGGTTGTCCTCCGACACGCCCCAGTCGAGGTCTGCTTCGATCAGGCCACGATCAGTCCAGCGGACGAGGGTCTGTCGGGAGATGCGGATGGCTTCGGAGAGCTCATCGAGGCGGAGGGTCTGGCGGTCGGTGATCGTCTCGGTCATGAGCGGAGCCGGCTCGGGGAAGAGGGAGAGTAGAAACACTTGTTGCGACACTGTCCTACGCGACGCCCTCGGTTTTGCTCCCTCTCAACCCGTTGGTTTTCGTAGGGAGTGCCCCGATCCTTCAGCCGCTCCCTGCGTCAGCGCATGGCCCGATCCGTCAGATCCTCGAGCGTGTCCGACGAGATCACGCGCCAGTCGGGGGCGGCCAGGGCACCTGTCGAGGTCCGCCGGAAGGTGGCTTTGAGCAGAAGCGTTTTGCCGGTGCCTCCGGCCTCCGCTACGAACGAGGCGGGCGTATAGCGGAACACAAACGTCGCCTCGACAGGATCGAAGCCGAGCTCTCGGCCGATGTGGTCGGCCACGAACTGGGCGTCGTCCGTGATGGCGTCTCGGTTCCCGGCACGGTCATCGACCACCACCGTTCGCGGGCGACGATCGTCGGGCGAGAGGAACACCCGTACGCGGGCGGACTGTTCGGCGGCATACGTGCGCCAGGTAATCTCCTGGTCGTGCGTGGGCCCCTCCTGGGCAGATGCCGCGGAAGTGAGTAGGAACAGACCGAGGAGAACGAGTCGATACATGGTGGGGACCTGGGGTACCTGGTCGCGACAGACCCGGCCCACCGGCTTCGCGTAACGGCATCCCTCGCGGCGCCAGCAGCCTCCGACCCGCTATCACTGGCCCATAGCCTGCTGGCGGCATGCGAGACACCGAAACGCGCCGAGCGCCAGCGGCGCCTACTCCTCCCCTCGTGCGCGGTGGACAGCACGCCAGCAGTACCACGCCGCGATGCTCCGCCAGGGCGCGTACGGCTCGCCGAGCGGCGCCATCTCCCGGGCCGTCGGACGGTCGCTCAGGGACTTGACGATGCGCAGCCCCTCCTGCACACCCAGGTCTGCCACCGGCCATACATCGGGCCTGCCGAGGTTGAAGATGAGCACCATCTGCGCCGTCCACGGGCCAACGCCGCGGACAGCGGTGAGCGCCGAGGCTACCTCGGCGTCGGTCATTCTGAGCAGGTCGTCACGAGACGGCAGCGTGCCGTTCCGCTGGCGCCCGACCAGATCGCGCACCGCCCGCGTCTTGGCTCGGGACAGACCGCAGGCTCTCAGGTCCTCGTCCGGGGCGTCCGCCAGCAGGTCTACATCGAGGTGATCGCCGTCGCCGAACGCCGTCAGCACACGACCGTGGATGGTCGCGGCGGCCTTGGTCGACAGCTGCTGGTAGATGATGGACCGCAGCAAAGCCGACAGCGTCTCGTCCGTCCGGAGCGTGAGTGTCGGCGGGCCCACTTGGGCGATGAGGGCGCCGAGATCTGGGTCGGCCGCCGCCAATGCGCGGCTGGCGGCGACGGCATCGTAGGGCAGGTCGGAGGCCGGCATCGACCGCGTCAGCCCTCGTCCGCGTAGATCTGAACCACCACGCGGCCGCTGCGGGTGACGTAGCCGCGGTACATGCCCGCCGTATTGAACGGCATGGACACGGCACCCGTCCGGTCGAGGGCGATGATGCCCCCCGTTCCGCCGGCGTTGGTCAGTGACGTGTGGATCACCGCGTTGGCCGCATCGGCCACATCATCGTCGAGGTACATCATGCGGGCCGCCACGTCGCGCGCGATGCCGAGGCGGATGAAGTACTCGCCGTGTCCTGTGGCGGAGACCCCGACGGTCTCGTCGGCGAAGGTGCCGGCTCCGATGATGGGGCTGTCGCCGATGCGTCCCCACCGCTTGTTGGTCATCCCACCCGTGGACGTACCCGCCGCGATGTGGCCGTCAGCTGAGAGAGCGACAGCCCCGACGGTCCCGTGCATCTGCCACGCCTCCGGTGCGGGCCGGGCCACGCCCGTGGCAGACCGCTCCCGCTCTTGGACACCCAGGAGCGACCGAAGGCGGCGTTCGGTGTGGAAGAAGGCGTTGGGCACCAGCTCCAGCCCTTGGCGCAGGGCGAACTCCTCGGCGCCCTCCCCGGAGAGCAGCACGTGGGGTGAGCCCTCCATCACGCGACGCGCCAGCAGGATCGGGTGGCGCACGTTCATGGTGCCCGAGGATGCGCCCGCCTGTCCGGTCTCGCCGTCCATGATCGACGCGTCGTGGCGGACAGTGCCGTCGGCTGCGAAGACACCGCCCCGCCCTGCATTGAAGTGGGTGTCCTCTTCCATCAGCTGAATCGCCTCGGTCACAGCATCCAGCGCAGGGCGCCCTGCGACGACAGCCGCATGGCCGGCTTCGAGGGCCTCGGTCAGCGCGGCCCGGATGGACGCCTCTGCCTCGGGCGTCATCGCCGACCGCGTGATCGTACCGGCCCCGCCGTGCACCACGACGACGACGGGGTCCCCCTCAAGGTCAGGCAGAACAGGGACCTCCTGCGCCGCGAGGGCCATCGGTGAGAAGGCCACGAGAAGGGCGAGAACTCGGAACATGTTTCCGTGGGCAGTCCGTTGGGACGCCCAAGATACCCGGCCACCGGATCATGACCGCCTTCGCTCGATGACTCGCGTCTCCCTCTTGCTCCTGCTCGCGACGGCCCTCGCGGTACCCGCTGGCGCTCAGCACGGTGCCAACGGGCATGGCGCAACCGGGCGCGATGCCCAGGTCCCATCGGGCCTCTCGGCCGACGATGTGAGGGGGCTGTTGACCGGAGGCGGCCTCGGCATGGCGCGTCCCGCAGAGCTCAATGGCTACCCCGGGCCGCTCCATGTGATCGAACTCGCCGAGCCGCTTCAGCTCACCGACGAGCAACTGGAGACGGCCCAGCAGCTCCGCGAGGCGATGCTCGCCGAGGCCGTGCCCCTGGGGCGCCAGCTGGTGGATGCCGAGCAGGCGCTTGACGCGGTGTTCGCTGCCGGGGACGCTACCGAGGCCGACATTGAGCAGGCCGTCTCCCACGCGGCATCGGTCCATGCGCGGCTGCGGGCCGTGCAGCTCCGGACCCACCTCGCCATGCGCGACGCCCTCACCGACGACCAGCTGCGTGCCTACGGGCGCCTCCGCGGGCACGCAAGTCCCGCTGGCGGCCACCAGCGCCGCCAACACTAGGCGCGCGTCGTTGCCGCCACCCATTCCCCCGCTTATGTCCCGCCTTCTCGTTCTCACCCTCGCCCTCGCCGCCGCAGGCTGTTCCTTCGAGGACCGTCCAGACGCCACGACGACCTTCCACTCGACCAGCGATGGGTTCTACGAGGACGACACCCAGGTTGACCCACTCGGGGATGCCGTAGAACCCGTGAGCGTATCCGACGCCGACACGACTGCCGGCAGCGCCCCCGCCGAGACGACGGAAGACCTCTCTTCCGAGGTCGAAGAGACACCCACCTCCGAATCCGACCAGTAATCCCATGCGCGCGCTCCTTCTTCTGCTCCCGCTGGCGCTCGTCGCCTGCCAACCCGCGACCGACAGCGAATCCGTAGCGTCCACAGAGCCAACTCCGGCGGAGGCAACGACCGCTCTGGCTTCCGCTCCTGTGCAACTGGTCAGCGACGCTCCCACCCTGACGGTCTACAAGAGCCCGACGTGCGGCTGCTGCTCGCTCTGGGCCGATCACATGGAAGCCGCCGGGTTCGACGTGGTGAGCATCGACCGGACGGACATGGACGTGGTCAAGGACAGCCTGGGCGTGCCGCAGGACATCGCCTCGTGCCACACCGCGACCGTTGGCGACTACGTCGTCGAGGGTCACGTGCCGGCAGAGCAGGTTGCGCGTCTGCTGGATGAGGAGCCCGAGGTGCGTGGCTTGTCTGTCCCGGGGATGCCGATCGGATCACCCGGCATGGAGGTCGGCGACCGTCGGGACGCGTACGACGTTCTCGTCGTCGGGCAGGACGGAGAGGCGGCCGTCTACGCCAGCATTCCGGGCAACGCCGCCCCGTAGCGACCACGCCTACCCTTCGGGATGCGCTTTCTTCTCGTCGCAGCCCTCGGCCTCGCCGCGTGCGGCACGGATCCGTCGCCTCCGACGCAACCCGCAGCCCCCGCTGGCGGCGAGGTCGCCGTCCCGGCCGACTCCGGCAGTCTCGCCCCTCGGCTGGCGCTGGCTCCCGACGGGAGACCGGTGCTTTCCTGGGTCGAGCCCACCGCTGGCGGTCACGCGCTACGCATGGTCACCTGGACAGGCTCGGCCTGGTCAGAACCGGGGACCGCGGACGCCGGGGACCGCTGGTTCGTGAACTGGGCCGACACGCCGGGCGTCGTGCCGCTGGCCGACGGGCGGATGCTCGCTCACGTGCTGTCGATGCACCCCGACGGCGACTCGCCCTACGCGTACGACATCCGGCTGACCGCTGCCAACGGCGACACGTCCCTGCTCCATGACGACGGCGTCGCTGCCGAGCACGGATTTGTGTCGTGGGCGCCACTGCCAGGCGAGCAAACCGGGATGGTCTGGCTGGACGGCCGGCATCAGACCGGAGGACACGGGCCTCACTCCGCGGCGATGACGCTTCGGTACGCTTCGGTCTCGCCAGATGGCTCACGCACGGCAGAGGCCGAGTTGGACGCCCGCGTGTGTGACTGCTGCCCGACGGCACTCGCGGCGACCGCCAGCGGGCTCGTCGCGGCCTACCGGGACCGCTCGCGAGACGAGATCCGAGACGTCGCAGTGGTGCGGCTCTCGGACGGTACCTGGACACAGCCGGTGGTTCCCCACCCCGATGGCTGGGAGATCGCCGGATGCCCGGTCAACGGACCGGCACTGGCCGCCTCTGGCGACCGCGTCGCGCTCGCGTGGTTCTCCGACGCCGACTCGGCCCGCGTCTCGCTGTCTTTGTCGGAGGACGGCGGCGCGACCTGGGGGGAGCGCCAGCAGGTGGATGGCGGCCGTCCGCTCGGGCGTGTGGACGTCGCGGTTCTGGACGACGGCAGCCCCGTCGTCAGCTGGCTGGAACTCACGAGCGATGACACCGCAGAGGTGCGCATCCAGCGCTTCGCAGGCACGACGACCTCTGCACAGACGGTCGCGGAGATCCCGGCCAGCCGCGCCAGCGGGATCCCACAGCTGGCGTCTCTGGGCGACCGGGTCCTGGTGGTCTGGACCGATCCGGAGGCCGGCACGATCCGGAGTGCGGTTCTCGACATATAGTCGGGAACTCTGGATCTAGGTCCAAGGCGTAGAGCAGGCAGATCATCCCCAAATCGCCGATGAACACCGCTCTCTGGCTCGCGCTTGGCTTTGCCCTCGCGCTGCTCTACCTCCGTTCGGGACGCTCGCTCTCGCCTCACCGCCAGCCCGTGTTCTGGGCGACGGGCCTCGTGGTCGCGACGGCGCTCTACATCGTTTTCGCCCTGCTGGCGGACGCACCCTTCCCCGTCCTCGCACGCGAGGCGGGAGGCACACTCCTCTTCATCACCCTGGCCTGGGTGAGTACCCGGAAACCCGTCAGCCGACAGAGATGGCTCGCCGCCGGATGGCTGTTGCATCCGCTGTGGGACCTCGGCGCGCACCACGGCTCGGCGCATGCGCCAGACTGGTACATGTGGGCCTGCCTGTCGTTCGACCTGGTCGTCGGGATCGCGCTGGCAACCAGCGCCAGCGGGAACGAGAACGGCCTGCCGGAGCGTCCATACGCTCGACACGACTCCCCACACGCATGGCCGACTACACCTTTACCCGCACCCTCGACGCAGACCTGACAACCGCAGAGGAGCGAACGCGCGAGGTCCTCGCCTCCGAAGGCTTCGGCGTCCTCACGGAGATCGACATCCAAGCCACGCTCAAGAAAAAGCTCGACGCCGATGTCGACGGCTACAAGATCCTGGGCGCCTGCAATCCCCCGCTGGCGCATGAGGCCATGCAGGCCGAGCCTCGCATCGGCGTGATGCTGCCGTGCAACGTGATCCTCCGAGACGTGGGCGAAGGGCAAACGGAGGTCTCCGCAGTGGACCCGGTCGCCAGCATGGCCGCGATCGAGAACGACGCGTTGGAGTGCGTGGCCGGCGAGGTCCGGGAGCGACTCCAGCGCGTCATCGCAGCGCTATGACCATCGGCCGCCTGGCACAGGCAGCGGGCGTCCCCGTCGACACCGTCCGCTACTACGAGAAGCGGGGCCTGCTGGCGAGGCCGCGCCGGACCGCCAGCGGGTACCGGGACTACGACGAGGACGCCGTCGTGCAGCTCCGGGCGCTCAAGCGGGCCCAGGCGCTCGGGTTCACCCTGCGCGAGGCCGCGAGCTTGCTGGCCTTGTCGTCCGACCACCAGGCCGATGCCGAGGCCGTCCGCGAGCGAGCCGTCGAGAAGATCGACGCGCTCGACGCGCGCATCGCGGCGCTGCGCCGGACGCGGGATGCCCTCACCGAACTCGCCGAGGCGTGCGGAGGGCGCCACACCAGCCGCGC
>JBCDLV010000104.1:0-10167 GCA_038744895.1 Bacteroidota bacterium
CTTCCAGGCACGCGAAATCGCATTTTCTCTTGGGCTGGAGCCGAAGACCATCAATCAAGCGGCCAAGACGATTATGGGCTGCTACCAGATGATGTTCGAAACCGGGGGAAGCTACCGCCAGCGGGTAACGGAGCCGGGGCAGGAACGGCGGCCCCGTCCAAATGCGTGCCTCGCCGCTGGCGCTCGCCGCTGGCGCTCGCCGCTGGCGCTCGCCGCTGGCGCTACGTCCAGTCCTCCCCCAGTGTCGTCACGTGGATCATGTTGGTCCGCCCCATCGCTGGGAGCGGTAGGCCTGCTGTGACCACGACCCTTGTGCCTTCGCGGTGCGCCCCCCGAGACAGCAGCTCGCGGTGGACCGTCCGGATCCCGTCGTCGGTGTGCTCCTGAAACGCCACGGCGATCGGCTCGACACCCCACGTCAGAGCGATCCTCCCGAGGGCCGATTCGTCGTCGGTGAACGCGTAGATCGGGACGTCTGGGCGATGGCTGGAGATGGACCGCGCCGTCGACCCGGAGTGCGTGAGGCAGCAGATGGCCTCAGCCTGGGTCTCGTCCGCCAGCCGGACCGCGGTGTACGACACAGCGTCGGTGACGGGAGCGTCGAGGTCCGTCACTGCGACGACGGCTTGGCGCCCCCCCAGGCCGCGCCGGTTGGCCTCAGCAGACCGGACGATTTCGTCCATCACGCGGACGGCTTCGATGGGGTACTTGCCCGCAGCGGTCTCTCCCGAGAGCATGACGGCGTCGGAGCCGTCGAACACCGCGTTCGCAACATCCGTCGCCTCGGCACGCGTCGGGCGAGGGTTCTCCATCATCGACTCCAGCATTTGCGTCGCCGTGATCACAGGTTTCGACGCTTCTAGGCAGGCTCGGATGAGGCGCTTCTGGACAATCGGGACATCCTGCATCGGGATCTCGATGCCGAGGTCGCCACGTGCCACCATGATGCCGGAGGACTCGTCGAGGATCGACGCGAAGTCATCGACCGCTTCCGGCTTCTCGATCTTGGAGATCACGGCGATGTCCTTATCTACCGCGCGGATGCGCCGTGTCAGGTCTGCGACATCCGAGCCCGCACGAACGAACGACAGAGCGATGAGGTCGACGTCGTGATCCAGGCCAAACTCGAGATCTGCGATGTCCTTGTCAGTCAGAGACGGACGGGCACTCTTCAGCTTCGGCAGGTTGACCCCTTTCCGAGACCGCAGCGGCCCTCCCACGACCACCTCCGTATGCACATCCAGGCCATCGACGCGCGTCACCGCCAGCTCCAGGTGGCCGTCGTCGAGGAGAATCCGATTGCCCTCGCGTACCTCCTCCGCGAGCGCATCGTAGCTGACGTGGACGCGCTCGGCCGTGCCCGTCTCCACCTCCTCGCTGGTCAGCACGAGAGCGCTCCCTTTGTGGATGAGGACGCCGCCGCCTTTGACCTGTCCGAGCCGGATCTTGGGGCCCTGCAAATCTTGCAGCACCGGCACGACGCGGCCGACCGCTTTGGCCTCTTCACGGACCACCTCGATCATGCGCCGGTGATCGTCGTGAGAGCCGTGCGAGAAGTTGAGTCGCGCCACGTCCATCCCGGCCCCGATCAGCGCGCGAATGCCCTCTCGGCTGGCGACTGATGGGCCGAGGGTGCAGACGATTTTGGTGCGGCGGCGGGGCGAGCGAGGCATCGAGATAGGCGCAAGAGGAGATGGCCTCGCGTCGCTGTCGACGGGACCTGGCACTCAACCTACGCCGAAGCCCCACCGCGACGCCGAGCATCCCGAAACGGCTCGTATTGGCTGTCTCGAGGCATGTCGCCGACCAGTCGGTGTCGGCGTCAGCCAGACCCTGCGCAAGGCATCAGTCCCGCTGGCGAGGACTCCACCGAACGCCAGCGGGGCCCGCGTCCGCGCAAACGGATCGGTGCCAGCGTAGACCGGGACGCGTTGAGACGAGCCTGCTGGCGCCCGCAGGACACCGTCGAGGCTCGCTCATCCGCCGAGCGCCTGCTGGCGTCAGCCCGGCGCTGTCTACTGGACGATTCGGATCGCCGAGCCAGGGCCAGCCTGGACGGCCTGCGTGGGAGGGCGGCCTTGGCCGGTGTGGACGCCCTCGACGCGGACGGTCGGACCCGCTTGGCCAGCAGATGCACCGCCGCCAGCACCTGCGGCAGTACCCCCACGTGCAGTAGTCGCGGTCTCGCCAGCGGAGGCGATCGTGGCGTTTACGGCGTCTGTCGCATCGCCAGCCTGTGTCAGAGCACCCGGCGCCAAGCCGCGTGCCCGATCGAAGAATCGCTGCTGATCCGACACCTGCTCCGGCTCGGTACCGCCCTCGGCAGCGATCACCTGGCCCGCGCCAGCGGACGTCCCGCCAGCGGCAATGCCTTCAGACATCGCAGACGCCATCGACTCGGCCATGGCGTCACCGAGTTGCTCTGTGAGCTCGCTCATCCCTGTCTGGAGGAAGCATCCCACCAGGGCACCCGTCACGCCAGAGGCTGCAGGCATCAGGTCGTCCGGCACACTCTCCTGATTAAGCTCTCCCTCCACCACATAGTCCATCAGGCGGTCAAGATCCGCGCCTGGCACGCCCGCGGCCATCGCCTGGCCAGCAGCGCAAGAGCAGAGCGCGGCGCTGTCGAATTCAGGAGTCTCGGTCGCCACCGCGCATTCCGTCAGGAAACGGGCCTGAGCATGGGCCTCAGGCGACGTGGCTCCGACGATCGCGGCGGCGGCGAGAAGAAAGAGCAAGCGGTACATGCGGCCGGGGAGGATTGAGTGACTGTATCGGCACCGTTGCCGCAGGCCTCAATACCTGCCTCGCACGTCGCGCCAGCGGTACGCGCTCCCTTCCTACCCGGCAGTTACGCCCATCGCACGGCTCGTCCAGTCGTAGGCGAAGCGTGCCAGTTCGGAGCCCGAGCGGAGGCCCAGCTTGCGCTTGACGTTCGCGCGGTAGCTCTCGATGGTCTTGACAGACAGGTTGAGTTCCTCTGCGATCTCGCGGGTCGAGAGGCCGCTCCCGATGAGGCGAACCACTTCGGCCTCGCGGTCGGAGAGTTGCTCGGAGGCCGGTCGGCCCTCATCGCGGCCTTCCACAGCACGACGGACGAGTTCGTCGGCGAGGGTGGCGCTCAGGTAGAGATCGCCGGACAGCACACGGCGAATCGCTGGGACGATCTCCGCAGGGTCGCCCTGCTTCATGACGTACCCTTGTGCTCCAGATCGCAGGACCCTCTCTGCGTAGAAACGCTCCTGGTGCATCGAGAGCACCAGGATCGGTAGATCGTCACGGCGGGCGCGCACCTGCCCGATCAGGTCCAGACCAGACCCTTGACGCAGACCGATGTCCAGGAGTACAAAGTCGATGTCGTGCGTGTCGATCACCTGAAGCGCATCGTCGCACGTGGCGGCCTCGGCGACGATCTCGAGGTCCGGCTCGTTCTCGATTAGACGCTCAAGGCCTTGGCGAACAATCGGGTGATCGTCGACGATGAGGATGCGGGTAGGATCGGCCATCATGGGTAGGGCCTTCCCAAGCAGTTGGAAGGTGCCAAAGAGTAGCTGTTTGGTCTGCAGAATCCCAGACGGGAGCGACCGGAAGGTGCGTAGGGACGTTCCTTAGGGAGTCCTCGTTCACCTATCTCCCCCCGCGTCCGCGATGGAGTCGTGACGGAGGCCGCTCGGGCCTCGGGGAAGTATCTTTCCAGATCCGTTTTTTCCGTTTCGAAGGCCGGCCCCGCGATGGCAGAAATCCCCGACAGCGACTCCCGAATCATCCCGATCAACATCGAGGAGGAGATGAAGTCCTCCTACATCGACTACTCGATGTCGGTGATCGTGAGCCGCGCCCTGCCGGACGTACGGGACGGCCTCAAGCCGGTTCAGCGACGCGTGCTCTACGGCATGCAAGAGCTGGGGCTGGCCGCAGGCCGCGCACACAAAAAAAGCGCCCGCATCGTGGGCGAGGTCCTGGGCAAGTACCACCCCCACGGCGACCAGTCGGTCTACGACGCGCTCGTGCGGATGGCCCAGGACTTCAACGTCCGCGGCCCCCTCGTCGACGGACAGGGCAACTTCGGCTCGATCGACGGCGACTCGGCGGCGGCGATGCGGTACACCGAGGCGCGGCTGACACGGCTCTCGGAGGAGCTGCTCCGCGACCTCGACAAGGAGACCGTCGACTACACGTCCAACTTCGACGGCAGCCTCAATGAGCCGAGCGTTCTACCGGCAGCCCTCCCGAACCTGCTGCTGAACGGCGCCAGCGGGATCGCGGTGGGCATGGCGACCAACATTCCCCCCCACAACCTCGGCGAGCTGGTCCGCGGGATCGTGGCGCAGATCGAGAATCCGGACATCTCGCTCGACGAGCTCATGGAGCTCATCCCAGCGCCGGACTTCCCGACAGGAGGCGTCATCTACGGCATCGGCGGGGTCCGCGAGGCCTATGCGACGGGGCGCGGACGGGTCGTGATGCGGGCCAAGATGCACGAGGAGGAGCTCCGCGGCGGCCGAGAGGCGCTCATCGTGACGGAGATCCCGTACCAGGTGAACAAGTCGACGCTGATCGAGCAGATCGCTCACTCGGTGCGGGATAAGAAGGTGGAGGGCATCTCCGACCTCCGCGACGAGTCGGACCGCGACGGCATGCGGATCGTGATGGAGCTCCGCCGCGACGCGGTCCCGGAGGTCACGAAGAACCAGCTGTTCAAGTACACGCGGCTCCAGCAGACCTTCGGCGTCAACAACGTGGCGCTCGTGAACGGGCGGCCGAAGACGCTGGGGCTCAAAGCCCTCATCGCGCACTACATCGAGCACCGGCACGAGATCGTCGTTCGGCGCACCGAGTTCGAGCTGCGCAAGGCCGAGGAGCGGGCCCACATCCTGGAAGGGCTCACGGTCGCGCTAGACCATCTCGACGCGGTTATCGCCATCATCCGCCACAGCGGCGACACCGACGAGGCGAAGGCGAACCTGGTCGCGGGTCTCTATCCCGACCGCCTGACTTCGGAGCAGCGCGACCGCCTCGGCCTGCCCGAGCGCCAGCCGGTCGAGATCACCGGCGAGCGCGAGGCCACTGGGTACGCCCTCACGCGGGACGACTTCCAGCCACGCCCTTGGCTTTCAGAGGCCCAGGCCGATGCCATCCTGGCGCTCCGCCTCTCCAGGCTCACCGGCCTGGAGCGCGAGAAGATCGCAGCCGAGTACGCCGACATCCTGAAGGAGGTCGAGCGGCTCCAGACCATCCTCGACAACCGCGAGCTGCGGATGCGGATCATCGCGGACGAGCTGCGCGAGGTAGCTGAGAAGTATGCCGACCCGCGCCGCAGCGAGATCGACATCATGGGCGGCGGCGACATCGACCTGGAGGACCTGATCGAGGACGAGCACGTCGTGGTCACGATCACGCACCAGGGGCTCGTCAAGCGCACCTCCATCGACGAGTACCGCGCCCAGAACCGAGGCGGCACCGGCCACCGGGGCACCGGGACGCGCGACGAAGACTTCGTCGAGCACCTGTTCACCGCTGGCGCCCACGACTACCTGCTCTTCTTCACCGATGCGGGCCAGTGCTACTGGCTCCGGGTGTACAACGTGCCGGAGGGCTCGCGGACGGCCAAGGGACGTTCCATCCGCAACCTCATCCAGATCGACGCTGAGGACCGCGTCCGCGCCGTGCTGGCGATCAAGAAGGAGGACTTCCGCGACGACGACTTCCTGGAGAACCACTTCGTCCTGATGGCCACGCGCCAGGGGCTCGTCAAAAAGACCAAGCTGGCGGCCTTCCGGCGGCCGATGGTGACGGGCATCATCGCGATCGACATCGTGGATGGCGACCAGTTGATTGAGGCCAAGCTCACCGACGGCGACACGGAGATCCTGCTCGGGTCGAGCGAGGGCCAGGCCATCCGGTTCCACGAGGCGGATGTCCGCGCGATGGGCCGCAAGAGCCGAGGCGTCCGCGGGATGAAGCTGCCCGACGGCGAGCGCGTCGTGGGCATGATCGCCGTGCTTCGCGACGGCGCCCAGGTGCTGACGATCTCGGAGAACGGCTACGGCAAGCGCACGCCCGTCGAGACCCTCCGCGAGGACGGCGAGACGAACTCCAACTACACATTCCGCAAACAGTCCCGCGGCGGCAAGGGCGTCCTGGCCCAGAAGACGACCTCCAAGACCGGGCGCCTGGTGGCCCTGAAGAGCGTCCTCGACGACGATCAGCTGATGATCGCGACGGAGGCCGGGATCATGATCCGAATGGCCGTGGCCGACATCTCTACGCAGGGGCGCAACACCCAAGGCGTACGCGTGCTGCGGCTCAAGGAGAACGACGCCATCGGCGACGTCGCCCGGCTCGTGCTGGACGATGAGGAAGATGGAGTCGCCGCCGGAGACGGTGTGGCGACGGACCTGGCCCCGCCTGCGCCAGCGGAGGAGTAGGTCGCCCTCCCGCTGGCGGTGGGCATCCGCCGAGGTACCCGACCCGATCGTCGGCCACACCAGCTGTCGTTCTGCGTGGCGGTGTTGCCAGAGATGCCTGTTGGCAACGGAAGCCTCGACATCCTCGGCGCCAGCGGGCCCGCTACGGCGCCAGCGGGAGCCGCATATGAAAGGCGGCTCCTTCGCCGAGGCCGTCGCTCTCCGCCCACAGCGTCCCCCCGTGCTGGACGGCGATCGCACGGGCGACAGTGAGCCCCACGCCGAGGCCTTCGTGGTCTCGACGGTCCGGATCGGCGACTTGGACGTAGGCCTCGAAGATGGACTCCACGTCGGAGGCGGAGAGCCCGCGCCCCTGATCGTACACACTCAGGGTCAGGCACTCGTCGGCCACGGTAGCACGCACCGCGACAGGGGCACCCGCTGGCGAGAATTGAACAGCGTTGGCCACCAGGTTTCGGATCGCGAGGCGGATCCGATTGGCGTCTCCTTCCACGAGCAACGGGCCGGGCAGGTCCACGGATGCATGCGGGGCCTCCTCCTGGACGACGTCGCGGACGAGAGCTGCGACGGAGACGATGCGACTGGGATGTGAGCCAACGTCGCCGATCGTGCCAGCCATTACGTCCAGTGTCTCCACGAGGTCGAACATCCGAGCGCCGGCGCGGACGACGGCATCCGCGTGGGCCCTTGCGTCGCCGCGGAGGTCCTGAGCCAGGATCTGCCCGAAGCCCTGCACGGCCGTCAGTGGCGTCCGCAGTTCGTGCGAGGTGATCGCCATGAAGTTGGTCTTGAGTCGGTCCAGCTCCGCCAGCCGGGTTGAGATGCGCTCGATGGCCTCCTCGTGACGCGACCGGCGGATGGCGACCGCCGCCTGCGAAGCCACGATCAGGAGAGCCTCCGCATCAGCACGGTCGAAAGATCCGGCACCGGGGTTCAGTGCCTGGATCACGCCGACCGGCTCTCCGTCGATGCGCATGGGAACACCCAGGAGGCGCTCCGTGATGAAGCCCGTCTCCTCATCCGTGCTCCGATCCCTACTGGCGAGCGCGTCCTCATCTGCCGCGTGGAGAATCCGGTTTTCGCGAAACGTAGTCCCGGCCAGGCTGCCATCCAACGGAACGGACCGGCCGACCAGCTGGCGACCTGCGTCTCCCGTGGCCGATGCGAACCGGAGGATGCCCTTGTGCTCATCGAAGAGCAGAATGGACGCTGCTTCGCACCGGAGCACGTCGGTCGTCGCTTGGGCGATGTAATCGAGCAGACGGGCCGTGTCGCCGATGGCGTTGAGCGCCACGCTGACGTCCACCAACCGGCGAAGGCGGGCGAGGGTGACGCTCGGTGCCTCGGGTCCTGCGATCAACGGGGAGGTCTCTGTCAGTACCAAGCCAGTGCGCCGTGATTCCGCCATGGGTATCGGCGATCGGAGCCCTGGACCCAAGCCCAGGCAAAACCACCTAAGCTCCGCCGGCGCCAGCGGAGAGCTGATTCCGGCGGCGCTTGTAGCCCACTGCTGCGTTGGTGTATCCGCCGCCTGCGCCGTCCACAAAGTGGACCTGCTGACCCATGCGGTGGTAGACCAGGCATGTCAGAACAGCGCGATCCGAGACGTGGAGGCCATACGCCAGCCGCCCTTCCCGGAACATCCGCTCGAGGAGCGCCTCCAGCTGGCGCCGCTCAGAGATGCCCCCCGCGAGCACCATGCGCAGCACGCCGTCGAATTTGCGGTAGTCCGTCGACTCTCGGAACAGCGTCGGATATGCGGCCCAGTTGGTTTCGGACGTCTCGATACCGAACCAAAGCAGGATGCGCCCGACCACGTTGAGCCCCCACAGCTTCGCTTGGTGACGCCAGCGGCGTGTAGGCTGGCGGAGCCGAGCCTCGGGGCTCAGCTTCCCAGGGCCGAGCGCGAGCCGCAGCCGGTCGATGGACACAGGATGCGCCCGCTCGTCGTCGTACACCGCGCCAATGGCGTCCAGAACCTCCGTGTAGGTCTCTGCCTGACCTTCCCCGACGGCCTCTATCAGGAGCGAGACGGTTTCGCCCTGCTCGCTCTCGACATCGCGCCAGCGGCATTCGAGTCCGTCATAGGGGTCCTCGTCAGCGGTGGGGATCGCACGGCTGGCGTAGTGGTCGGCCGTGGTAGGATCCTTTACCTGGTCCTCGGCCCACGCCAGTCCCGTGCCCCAGAACAACGCCTGCGCATAGTGCTCCGACGCCTGGTAACGGGCCACAGCGACCTCATGACCGGCGGCGCGAACGTCCGCCAGCGGGACCGCACCCACGCGGAGCGGCAAATCCAGACGGACGGCGGCGTGCTCCTGGAGCGCAGCCAACGCGGCTAGCGACGCGTCGAGGTACTCAGGAGGAACCACCAGGGTCGCACCGTCGCCGCCGAACACGAACGGGAGGTCGGCGCGGCCGGACGCGTTGAGCACGGCCGAAATCGACGCGGCGCCGACGTAGTTGACGTCGCGGTACCGGCCCGCCTGCACGGCCGCCGTGGAGCCGATCACGTCGGTGAGGACGACCGTCCAGTCGGTAGGGATCGGGGTGTACGCGTCGGCGTCGGCGAGCCGCTGGAAGCGGTGGACGGCAGGGAGACAGGCGTAAAAGTCAGCGGGCACTCCAGAACATAGGTCCGGGGTCTGCACTGGGTAGGAGAGGCGGAGCCTCCACAGGAGGCCTTTTGCCCGATACGCGTCCGCCGGGGACCGCCGTGGCCCCTCCGCTGGCGTGACTGCGAGAGACGGGTGTCATCCGGCTTCCTCATGCCTCGCATCCCCTTCGCTTTTCTCGTCCATCCCCGCGCCGATGTCCGCGCCGACGCCGGGCGTCTCTGGCCCCCACTGCGGCATCTTCCGGAGCGTCTCCTGAGAAGGGCTCTGGAGCATCCACTCCCCGCCGTCTCGATGGGCACGGTCCACTTCGCCGACGCGCCTCGTGACCGAGCGGGACACGTGCTCTTCGTTCCCGTCGCAGCAGATCGGATGCTGCGTCCGCCCCGGCAGCCTGTCGTCGACAGCGTCAGCAAAGTAATCGACCGGGCGCGCCGCTTCGGAGCCCGCATCGTGGGTCTGGGTGCCTTGACTGCACCCGTTACTCGCGGCGGCAGGTCCGTGGCAGGACGCGAGGATGTGGGTGTCACCAACGGCAACGCGTTCACAGCCGCGATAACCGCCGAGGCGACAATCCGCCTGCTTCCGCATTGTCCCTCTGGCGACCCGAGCATCGCAATCGTCGGGGCAACCGGCAGCGTCGGCTCATGCACTGCGCGGCTTCTCTCGGACCGCTTCGCAACGTCACGCATGACGCTGGTCGCGCGCAACGACGCGCGGCTTGGCCTGCTGGCGGACGAGATCCGGCGTCCTGGGCTCCACGTCGATACGTCGACCGACATGCGCGTCCTGCGCCAGGCAGATCTGGTCGTCCTCGTCACGAGCGCCCCGGGTGCACTGCTCCGCCCCGAACACCTCAAGACCGGAGCCATCGTCCTCGACGATACGCAGCCTCGAAACACCCAGCCCGGCCTGCTGGCGGCTCGACCCGACGTCACCCTCGTGGACGGTGGCCTGGTATCCGTCCCCGGCGTGGACCTCAAAGCCGATCTCGGCTTGGCACCTGGAACGTCCTTCGCCTGCCTGGCGGAGACCATGCTGCTGGCGCTCGATGGACACGATGAGGACTTCTGCATCGGCCATCCGACGCTGGATCAGGCTCGCCACATGGAGCACCTGGCAAC
>JBCDLV010000105.1:0-10130 GCA_038744895.1 Bacteroidota bacterium
CGGAAGGCGCATCTCGACGATTCGCTCGTCGGCGTCGCCGCGCCGGATGATGATGCGGCGCCCGTCCTCGTCTTCACCCTCATCGACCTCGACCTCGAAGCGGGTCCCGCTGGCGTCGATCGTGTCGCCATTGACGATGACGATGCGCTGGACCTCCGGCGTGTCTTGAGCGGTGGCAGAAAGGGTGCTCAGGGCGAGCGCGGCGACGAGAAGCAAGCGCATGGAGGCAGGGGGGGAGGAGAAGGTTCCAACGACGGCGCCAGCGGCTTCGTGTGGCTACTCGCCGTCGAGTGAGGCCTCGGCTGGGTTGCCGCTGTGCACGAGCAGGGCCGTACCAGCTGCCGTCGCCAGCGCGTCGAGCCCGTCCCCGTAGGACTCGGCCGACTCGGCGTCCGGGCGCTGCATGCCGAGCACCGTCAGGTCGGCATTGGCGCTGTGGCGCGCGACGAACTCCGGGAACGGCACGCTCCGGTCTTGCCGCACGAGCACGGCGACCTCGGCATCCACGCGTACCGCGTCGAGCAGCCGCTCGGTCTCGGTGCGCACGCCCTCGACGGCTTCCTCTCGGCCGACCATCCGCACGACGCGGAGCCGCGCGCCATCCCAGTCGCGGTGCCGCCGGACGAGGTGCGCCAGCAGGAGCATCAGGTCGCCGTTGCCGCCGCGCCCGCCCCACCACACGTCGATCGCGCGCCGCCGGCCGAACCCGCGCGCCTCGTCCACGCGGAGAAACAGGACCGACTTGCGCAGGTCGGCGAGGTCGCGGAGCACGCGGAGCAGCGTGGACCGCCCGCCAGCGGTGCCGCTCCAGCCCATGAGCACGGTGTTGGCCTCCAGCCGCCCGATGCCGTGCGACTGCGCCACGGCGACGGCGCCAGCGGCGAAGTCGGGCACGATCTGGGCTTCGGCGAACGCCCGCATCCGGTTCTCGCGGATGAACGCCCGAATCCGCTCGCGCGCCGTCTCGCGCAGGGCGGGCTTGTTGGGGTCGCCCGCCGCGCCGGTGATGAGCTGGCTGAACGTCACGATGCCGCGCCCGAGGCTCAGCCACTCGGCCAAGGCCACAAGGCGTTTCCGGTTGTGCGGCTGGCCTGTGAACACCATCAGGTTCGGCCGCCAGTTGCGCGGGTTCGACGTGCCCCGCTCCAGGTTGAGCAGCGCCGACCGGGCGAGCGAGGCCCAGAGCCCGCTGCGAACGTCGCCCCAGTCGCCGGCCAGCGTGCGCCGCCGCAGCCCGAAGTAGATCCCGTACGTGATCACGATGGCCGCGACCGTCGCGGGCGCGTTGATGAGGAACATGGCGCCGTAGCAGCCCAGTGCGCCCAGCGCCGGCACCCACCACGGCACGCGGAAGCGCGGTCGGAAGCTCGGGTTGCCGACGGCCTTCTCGATGGCGGCCACCAGGTTCACCATGCCGTACGTGTTCAGGAAGAACATGGTGATGACGGGTGCCACGGCGTCGATGTCGCCCGCCCAGATCACGCCGACCGCGACCGCGCCCGTGAGCAGAACGGCTGCGCGCGGCTCGGTCGGGCTCCCCATGCGGTTCGACATCCACTTCGGGACGACGCGGTCGTTGGAGACAGCCTCCAACGTTCGGGGCGCCGCCAGCACGCTCCCCAGGGCGCTCGACAGGGTGCTCGCCGCGACGCCCGCCAGGATCAGGAGCGGAACGGCGGCGATCTCCGACATGGCCGCCGTGTTGCCGATCAACTCCGCTGGCGTCAGGTGCGTGGCAAACCAGACGGCTGCGGCGACGTAGACGACCGACGTCACGAGGATCGACGCGATAGTCCCGCGCGGAATGCTCGCCGACGGGTCCTTGAGGTCCCCGGAGAGCGAGATCCCGACCTCGATGCCGGTCACGGCCGGGAAGAAGACTGCGAACACGACCCAGAACGAGATCCCCTCCGTGTAGCTCGGCCCCATCGTCGGTGACTGAACATCTCCCCAGCCTCCGGCGAAGAACGACACGAGCGCGGCCACCAGGATGGCCAGGATGCCGAACTGGATCTTGAGCGCGAAGTCGGCGCCGACGTAGGCGACGGCGACGAAGCCGAGGGCGACGACGGTCGCGAACACCTGCGCGTCGAAGGCCGCCAGCCACGGGATCGCCTCCATGGCTTCCACGAAGCCGATGATGTAGAACGCGACCGAGATCGCCTGCGACAGGTAGAGCGGGATCCCGATGGCGCCGCCGATCTCCAGCCCTAGGCTCCGAGAAATCAGGTAGTAGTTGCCGCCTGCACGGACATCCATGCTCGTCGCGATGGACGAGAGCGACAGGCCCGTCAGGAACGAGATCGCGTTCGCCAGCAGAATGATGACGAGCGCGCCGGCCAGCCCGGCTTGCCCCACGACCCACCCGGTTCGCAAGAACAGAATGATCCCGAGAATCGTGAGGACGTTCGGCGTAAAGACGCCGGCGAACGTGCCGAATCGGGCCGTCGCCGTCGCGGGAGCCTCGCGGTCGGCCATCGAGGGTGAGGAGGGCGCGAGAACCTACGGCCAGCGCAGACGGGGGCAGCGCTCGATCCACTCCGCGACCCGCTGGCGTCGAGGCACGGCGGGGTCGCGCCTGCGGGTCGCGCCGTCGTCGTGGTCGAGTCGTGTGCAGGCCGGTGATCCCGCGCTCCCGTGCTTTCCGAACGGAGGGCACACCCCCACGACTGACATGACCGCACGCATCGAACCCGTCGCCACCCTCGCCAGCGGGTTCCGCTGGGCCGCCACTTACTCTCTTCTCCTGGACGGCGACCACCTGTACGTGGTGCGCGTCGGCCCCGCGATGGGGCCTGGCACGGACGCCTCCGGCTACATCGCCCACGTGGAGAGCCCCGGAGAGATCGACGTCCAGGCCCGGCTGGCGGGCGCCCTCGGCGTGGCGGCAGCCCAGCCTGCGCTCAGAGCCATCGGCAAGAACTACGGTGCCAAGATCGAAGCGGGGTTCGTCCAGCTGGCGGAGCGTGGTCACGACGCGATGGCCGACGAGAAAGGCAGCTTCCGGTTCTCTCGCTCCGACGTGACGGCCTTCGAGGCCGGACGCAAGGGGCAGATCGACACGCTGACGCTCGTGACCTCAGCCCGCACATTCCCGTTCCGCGTGGCCGAAGCTGGGACCGAGGACTTCGAGGCCTTCGCCGGCGCCGTCCGCCAGTGGGCCGGAATCAGCTGACGCCCGCTGGCGTCGCGTCCCGGATGGCCTCGACGACGCGCTCAGGAAGCGTGATCCTGGGCGATGCCGAGGCTGTCTCGATGGTGTAGGCCCGCGTCCAGAGCAACCGGATGGGCTGGATCTCGACGATCTCGTCCCATGGAATCAGGAGCGGAGGGTGGCCGGGTCGAAACAGAATCATCGTCGACAGCCGAAGCCCTTCGGGCTCGATGCTGACCGTCAGCGCGTTCGTGTATGACGACATGCCGACCCGCCCGGAGATACCTCGAAACGTGACGCCCGACGCCGAGAGATCGGTCGCGTACACGGCCGCCAGCCGGGCCCATGCTGCCTGGGCGATGAGCCACACCACGCCCGACCAGAACGCCGGGAAGACCACGACGAACGCGGCAAGGATCAGGATGACGGGAGGGCCGGACATGGTGCTAGTGTACCCATCAGCCAGACAGATGCGCGACGCGTTGCCCGCTGGCGGACGCCAGCGGGGGCGGTGATATCCTGCCGGGGTCCGTGCCCATTGCGTCTACCGATCTGATGTCTGCGTCCCTGGATGAGGCCCTCGACGGGTTGCTTGGACAGCTGGCGGCGGCTGGCGCCGTGAGCCCGGACGTACTCGCGCCAGCAGCCCCAGAGCAGATCGCAGCGCTGGACGCGCTGGATGGGGTCACCCTTCCAGACGTCTTCCGGGCATTCCTCGAACGGGTCGGGAGCTATGACGACGGTCGGTGCCATGCGCTGAAGGCTCACGAGCCGGACTTCGCCAATGGCATGTTCGTCCTTCGGGCGCGGTGGATTCCTAAGAACTATGAGACGTCCCTGCACATCGGTGACCCGGAGTACTGGCCTCCCGCGTACATCCCATTTCTGTGGGGAGGCAGCGGGGACTTCACCGTGATCAACTGCGACGCCGCCTCGCCGGCGTACGGAGCGGTGTACGACCTGGACGAGGGGCTCGGTGTACGGAACGGCCCGATGGACTCGGACTTGGTGGCCTTCCTCGAACGGTCCGCTCGTGAACTGGCGGAGTGCCGTCGCTTCTTCGAGACGCCGACGTTCTCGATGCTCGCCATTCACCGACGGCGATAGGCTGTGTCGAGGCCGGCCGTCGAGGGGGCGGTCAAACGACGTGGCCGCCTCCAACATGGGTCGGAGACGGCCACGGACTGGCGACGCCGTGCGCCAGCGGGATGAGGAGCGCTAGGCGTCCTTCGGGAGGTTCTGGTAGGCCTCGATCACCTCGCGGACGTGACGGCCCGATGCCTGCATGTCGGCCGACTCCGTCTCGTTGAGGTCGAGCTCGATGATCTCCTTGACGCCGCCGGCGCCGAGGCGGACGGGGACGCCGATGAACATGTCCTCCAGGCCGTACTGGCCCGTGACCCAGGCGGCGCCCGGAAGCACCCGGTTGGAGTCCTTGACGATGGCCTCGACCATCTCGGCGGCACCAGCGCCCGGCGCGTACCACGCGCTCGTGCCCATGAGCTTGACGATCTCGCCGCCGCCCTTCTTGGTGCGCTCGATGATCTCGTCGAGACGAGACGCCTCGATCAGCTCCGTGACAGGCCGCGTGCCGACCGTCGTGAAGCGCGGAAGGGGCGTCATCGAGTCGCCGTGACCGCCGAGGAGCATCGCCTGGATGTCGCGGACCGACACGCCGAGCTCCATCTTCAGGAACGCGCGGTAGCGGGCCGTGTCGAGCACGCCGGCCATGCCCACGACGCGCTCGCTCGGGAAGCCGCTTTCCATGTACGCGACGTAGGTCATCACGTCGAGCGGGTTCGAGACGACGATCAGGATGGTGTTCGGGCTCTTCTCGACCACCTTCTGCGTCACCGACGCGACGATGTCCGAGTTGACCTTCAGGAGGTCGTCGCGGCTCATGCCGGGCTTGCGCGGGAGGCCGGCCGTGATAACCGTCACGTCGGAGCCCTCCGTGATCCCGTAGTCGTCGCCGCCCTCGATGACGGTGTCGAACCCGTGGATCGGGGCGGCCTCCATGAGGTCGAGCGCCTTGCCCTTGGCGACGCCATCGTTGATGTCAATGAGGGCGATGTTCTGGACGATGTCCATGCGCGCGACGCACTCGGCGACGGTCGCGCCGACGTTGCCCGCGCCTACGACGGTGAGCTTCATGTCTTGGGGGAGAGGGTGAGAGCAGATGGGCGAAGCGTGCCCGGGCGCCACCGGCGCTCGGCGGCACCCACAGAGTATCCGCTGGCGCGTTCAGTTGCCTCGGATTCGAGGCGAAGACCACACTGAGCATCCAGGGATCACATGGCACACGCCCGTCTGTCCGTAGCCTTCTGCACTCTCGTTTCATTCGCCATGAATCGCCTTCCTCTCCTCGTCCTTCTGGTGCTCACCGCCAGCGGGTGCGCGCCCGCCCAGCGAGCCACCGTCGAGCCTGAGATCCTCGTCGATGTCGCGCAGCCTGCCCCGGAGCGCCCGACGAACGTCATCCTATTCATCGCTGATGGCTACGGTCCGGCGTCGGCTACCCTGGGCGCGGCCGCCAAAGGGGCCCCGCTGGCGCTAGACAGCCTGGAGGTCGGGAGTGTGGAGACCTCGGCCACGGACAACCGCGTAACCGACTCGGCCGCGGGCGCGACGGCCTACGCCTGTGGCATCAAGACGTACAACGGCGCCATCGCCGTGACGGTGGACCGCCAGCCGTGCCGGACCGTGCTGGAAGCCGCCGAGGCGCGCGGCATGGCGACGGGCCTCGTGGCCACCAGCCGCATCACCCATGCCACGCCGGCGTCCTTCGCCGCACACGTCCCCGAGCGCGGGATGGAAGCCGAGATCGCGAGCCAGCTGGCGGCCTCCGACGTGGACCTCCTCTTCGGCGGCGGGCGGCGCTACTTCGGCTTCGACCCGGACGCCTCCGGCGAGCCGGCGCGCGATGGCACGCCGACGCTCGAAGAGACGATGCTCGCGAACGGCTGGAGCGTCGCCATGAGCCGTGAGGGCTACGACGCCCTCGAATCGCTCCCCGCAGCGGCCTTCCTCGCCCAGTCTCATCTGGCCTACGAGATCGACCGCGATGGGACTGATCAGCCGTCGCTGGCGGAGATGACCACGAAAGCCATCGACCTGCTGGCGGCGTCCGCGGACGCGCGCGAGCACGGGTTCTTCCTGATGGTCGAGGCGTCCCGGATCGACCATGCCGGCCATGGCAACGACGCCGCCGCCCACCTCCACGACATCCTGGCCTACGACGAGGCCACCGCCGCCGCCCTGGCGTGGGCGGCTCGCGACGGCAATACGCTCATCGTCGCCACGTCCGACCACGAGACCGGCGGCATGACGCTGGGCCGCGACGGCATCTACTTCTGGGACCCGCAGCCGCTGCTCGACGCCACCGCCAGCTTCGAGGCGATGACCGACGCCATCCGAGCTGGCGGCGACCCCGCGGCGATCGTCCGCGAGGGGCTCGCCCTCGACGAGTTGCCTGAGGGGACTGACGAGGCCATCCGCGGCGCGCTGGCGTCGGGCAACCCGTACGCCCTCGGCCCCGTCATCCGCGAGCTCATCAACCAGCCCGCGGGCATCGGCTGGACCACCGGAGGCCACACCGCCGTCGACGTGGGCCTCTATGCCGTCGGGCCCGGATCCCAGCATTTTCAGGGCCGCATGATCAACGCCGATGTGGGCCGTGCGCTCTTCGCCGCGATGGGGCTGCCCGCGCCGACCGCCAGCCGGTAGCCTGAGCGCGTCCGCTGGCGAGCGGCGCCAGCGGGCGCCCGTCGAGAGGACATGCACACGGAGAGAGGCTGGCTACGCCTGGGCGAGGGCCTCCTCGACCTTGGTCTGGATTTGCTCCGGCGTGTCGTCCCTGACGATCCGGCCGACGGGCTCCCCGGTGGCCGTGTTGACGAGCACGATGAAGCCGGTTGCACCGGCGTCGGCCTCGTAGATCTCGCTGAGGCCGAGGGACGCAGCCTGCTCCTGGGCCTCCGCTGAGGTGGCGTCGTCCGTGAAGTCGAGCGTGACACGCTCGACCGACTGGCCTGCGAAGGTGGGCCAAACGTCCTCGACCTTCGGATCGAGCGCCTTGCAGCTGGCGCACCAGTCGGCGTAGAACATCACGGCGTACACCGCTGGCGCGTCGGCTGCGGAGGCTGGCGCGTCGGCCGCGTCCGCCGTGTCGAGGAGCTCGGTCTGGGCTGCGTCGGTGTCGGGGGCCTCGACAGGGTTCGTGTCCGAGGCTTGGCAGCCTGCGAGGAGAGCGAGGAGAGCGACGAGGAAGAGACTGCGCATGGTGGTGCGTGGGCGATCCGTGTCGAGGACAACTCCTGTCTTGACACTCTGGTGCGCTCGTCCACGTACCGTGCATCGGTTCGCCAGCGGGGTGGTCGGAGAAGGCGTGCGTGCGCGGACGGTCCGCTGGCGTTTCATAGGCTCTGTGCCGCACGTGTGACACGCAGTCCGTCAGGGGGGCGTTGGATCGTGTGCGACCTTCCCTCCTCCATGCACCTCGACCGCGCCGAGTTCGTCATCGTCGATACCGAGACCACCGGGTCTCGGGCGGGCGAGGACCGGCTGATCGAGGTGGGCGCGGCACGGCTCGTCGGCGGAGAGGTGGTCGGCACGTTCCAGCAGCTCATCGACCCGGGCCGGCACGTGCCCCAGCGGATCACGCGGCTGACGGGGATCTCCACGGCGATGGTCTACGGCCAGCCCTCGGCCGCGGAGGTCATGCCCCAGTTCGTCGAGTTCCTCGGCGACGCCGTCCTGGTAGCCCACAACCTGCCGTTCGACGCCCGCTTTCTGGACGTGGCCCTGGCCGATGCCGGCCAGCCTCCGCTCCGGAACTCGGCCCTCGACACGCTCCGCCTCGCCCGGCGGCTCCTTCCGTCGCTGCGATCGAAGGGGCTCAGCGCGCTCACCAAGCACTTCGGAATCGAAGTCAAAGGCCGCCACCGCGCACTCGGCGACGCCGTCGCCACGGCCGAGCTGCTGGTGATCCTCCTGGAGCGGCTCCGCATCGAGTTCGGCGCGGAGGACGTGGAGGACGTGCTGGCGTTTCAGCGGCGTCGGTACAAGGACACGCGCCGAGAGCCCAAGCACCTCAAGAAGATCCGGGACGAGGTGCTGCCCCTGCTGCCCGACCGGCCTGGCGTCTATTTCATGCGCGACGGCCGAGGCTCGGTCATCTACGTCGGCAAGGCCAAGAGCCTCCGCAACCGCGTGCGGAGCTACTTCACGGGCGTCGAGAACCACGTGCCGAAGACGCGCAAGCTGGTGCGCGACGTGCGCGACGTGACCTGGCGTGAGACCGGCACCGAACTGGCGGCGCTCTTGGAAGAGTCGAAGCTGATCAAGAACTATCTGCCGGTCTACAACCGCGCGCAGCGCCGCTACCGCGACTACCCGTTCCTCCGCCTCGACACGACCCACTCGCATCCGTCGATCTCGTGGACGCCGCGCATCGCCCACGACGGTGCCGAGTACTACGGCCCGCTCGGACGGCGCGGGCAGGCCGAGGAGTTGGTCGAGCTCATCAGCCGACTGTTTCGCCTGCGGGAGTGCGACGACCCCGTCTTTCGGCTGGGCCGGCCGTGCCTGTACCACGACATGGGCCGCTGCGGCGCGCCGTGCGAGGGCGGCGAGGGCGCCGAGCAGTACAGCCTGGAGGTCGAGCGCGTGCGTGCGTTCCTGACGGGCCAGGACACGGAGGCGATCGACATGGTCGAGGAGGCCATGCGCGAAGCTGCCGCGGCGCGCGAGTACGAAGCCGCCGGGTGGTACCGCGACCAACTCCGCCGCCTCCAGCGCACCATGGGGCGCCAGCGGACCATCGCCAGCGCCGTCCACGAGCACCACGCGGTGCTCATCGAACCGCTGGCGCCGGGCTACGACGGACTCGACGGCGGCGCCCAGCTGTTCCTGATCCGCTACGGCCGCCTCCAGGCGCGCCTGGATCTGCCCGCCGAGCCCGGCCCCGACGAGGTGGCGGATCTCCGCGCGGCGCTCGCGGAGGTGTTCGACCCAGGGCTGGCCCCGCCGGAAGCCCACCTCCGCCCCGACGTCGACGAGATGCGGATGCTCGCCAACTGGATGCGCCTCCACGCCGACAGCGCACAGCAGGTGCGGTGGTCGCCGGACCTAGACGCGGAGGCGTTCCTCGACGCGGTGCTCGCCGCCAGCGGGGAGGCGACTCCAACGTCTGCAGCCACGGAGGCAGAGTAGCGCCAGCGGGCCATGCCGGCGAAGCACCCGCTGGCGTCTGGAGAAAAGTCGACAGACGGTGAACCGATCCGGTGGCATGTGTCGATGGGAGAGACGAAACCCTCTTCCCTGACGCATGTCTCTTGGCCCTCTCGCCCGTCGGACTCTGCTGCTTACGGGCCTCGCCCTCGTCATCGCACTGGCGCGTCCTCCAGACGCACTCGGTGGGTCACGCGCTGTGCTCTACGTCGACTCGCCCGCTCTGACCGCTGGCGCCGTGCAGCAGTCGGACAGCCCGCCGACAGAGCAGCGGCGTAGAGGCGTCACCCTTACGGTGACCTCGACCGCAGACGACATCGCGTTGGACGGGCAGGTCACGCTCCGAGAGGCGCTCACGGCGGCCAACACGAACGCGGCCGTGGGAGACGCTACGGCGGGCTCTGCCGGTTCGCTGGACGTGATCGAGTTCGCCATCCCAGGCTCCGGCCCCCACGTCATCCGACTCGGCAGCGCGCTTCCGGCCATCACCGACGCTGTCACCCTCGACGGGCTGAGCGAGCCGGATGCCAGTTGCGACGCGTGGCCCGCCACGCTGGCGGTCGTCCTCGATGGATCTGGGACCCAGGATGGGTCGAACGGGCTCTTGGTCCAGGCGGATGATGTGACCATCCAGGGGCTTTCCATCGGCAACGCTCCGGAGCGTCGGACACCACTCACGGGCGGGGGCTTCACCCGGGAGGGCGGGCACGGTATCGCGATCGAGGCTGTGAGCCGCACGACCCTC
>JBCDLV010000106.1:0-10128 GCA_038744895.1 Bacteroidota bacterium
TTCGCCGCCATCCAGCGACACGGCGTGGACCCGATCCGGTGGACGATGATGTCCGCCAGCCCGCCGTGGGAGAACCTGCGCTACTCCGACGACGCCATCGAGGAGACGGCGCGCAAGTTCTTCGGGACGCTCGTCAACACGTACCGCTTCTTCGCGACCTACGCGGCGCTCGACGGCTACCGCTACACCCCCGACGCCCCGCTGGCGGACACCGAGCGAACGGAACTCGACCGCTGGATCCTTAGCCGGCTCCAGTCGACCATCGCCGAGGCGACCGACGCGATGGACGCCTACCACCCGACGCGCGCTGCCCGTGCGGTCGAAGCCTTCGTGGACGACCTCTCCAACTGGTGGCTGCGGCGCTCGCGGAGGCGGTTCTGGGAAAAGGGGGGAGTGGCCAATGGCGAGGGGTCAATGGCATCTCCTGCTGGCGCTCTCCCACTGACCACTGGCCCCAAGCAAGCCGCCTACGACACGCTGTGGGAGTGCCTGGAAGTCGTCTCGCGGCTGATGGCGCCGATCGCCCCGTTCGTGAGTGAGTGGCTGCACGGCGTCCTCGGCCACCAGGCCTCGGTCCACCTCCGCGACTGGCCCGCCGTCGACGAGGCGCGTCTCGACGCTGACCTGGAAGCCCGGATGGCCCTGGCGCGGTCCGTCGTCACGGCGACGCTGGCGCTTCGTCACGAGGCCAGTCTCAACGTGCGCCAGCCGCTGGCGGCGCTGACGGTCGTGACCGGCACCGGAGGGGTCGACGAGGTCGTGCTTCGCTCCGTAGAGGATGTCATCCTCGACGAGGTCAACGTCAAGCGCCTGGAGACGGCCGCTGGCGACTCGGGCGTGGTGTCCAAGAGCGCCAAGCCCAACTTCAAGGCGCTCGGGCGACGGCTCGGCACGCAGATGAAGGAGGCCAACGCCGCCATCCGCGATCTCGCCAGCGGACAGATCGCCGCCTACGAGGCCGACGGAACACTCATGCTCGATCTCGCCAGCGGGCCTATCACACTGGAGGCCGGCGATCTGGAGATCGTCTCCGAAGGTGTCGAGGGGCAGGCCGTCCGCCAGGAGACCGTGGCCGACGCCGCTGGCGACACCCAGACAGTGACGGTGGCGCTCGACACGACGCTCGACGATGCCCTTCGCGCCGAGGGCTTCGCCCGGGAGTTCGTCAACCGCGTCCAGAACCTCCGCAAGGAGGCCGGCTTCGAGGTCGCCGACCGCATCGCGGTCGAGTTCTCGGCGCCCGACGCGGTCCTCGGCTACGTGCGCAATGGCGAAGGCCTCGCCTCGTCATTCGCCGGTGCGGTTCAGTCTGAGACACTCGCCGAATCACTCGACCTCGTCGAGACGCCCGCTGGCGACCTCGTTCGCGATGTTGAGATCGGAGGCGAAACCCTGTCCGTCGCCGTCCGCCGCCTGTAGCCTTCGCCAGCGGGCACGGCGACCGGCCGGCCCGCGTTGAGCGTCCTTTCCCTTTCCCCGCTGATGCGCGTCCTCTGGGTCTCGTTGTTCATCGTCGTCGCCGACCAGATCACCAAGCTGGTGGTCAAGTACAACATGGTGCTCGGCGAGTCGATTCCGGTCGTGGGGCGACTGTTTCGGTTCACGTTCACCGAGAACCCCGGCATGGCCTTCGGCCTGACGGTCGGCAGCAAGCTGTTCCTGACGCTGTTCTCGATCGCGGCGACCATCCTCATCCTGGCGTACCTGACCCGGGTCAAGTGGGCGCCCTTCGGGTACCGGCTGGCGCTGGCACTGGTGCTCGGCGGCGCGCTCGGCAACGTCATCGACCGCACGTTCTACGGGATGGCCTTCGGCGAGTGCGCGCCCTCGCCTCCTGGGTCGGCACGCCTGTTCTACGGGTGCGTCGTGGACTTCCTCCACGTGGACCTCTGGCGTGGGATCGTCTTCGACCGGGCCATCGCCCTCTTCCCCATCGGCAACATCGCGGATGTCGCCATCATCGTGGGCGTCGTCATGATCCTGATCACGCAGGGCGCGTTCCACGAGGCCGTCCAGGCCCGCGAGGCGAGCGTCGCAAAGCCAGTCACTTCGACTCCGGAGGAGGTCTAGAGCGAGAGCAGGTCCGTCCAGCCTAGCTCAGCATCCGCCAGCACGTCGCCGAAGAGGATCAGGATGGCGACCAACCCCGAAACGAACGAGTAGGCGACATAGGCGAGGACGCTCGCGACCACGGCCTTCACCACCGTCCGCCAGCCGGGACGCCAGAAGCTAGCGGCGCCCCACGCCAGAATCCCGCCATAGGCAACAACGGTGAGTAGGGAGACGAGGATGGCACCGGTCGCAACGCCGCTTAGCCACACGATCGGAGGGCTGAGGATGGACACCACGAGCGTCGCGAACCCGACCACGTAAAGGGAAAACACCGCCGTCTCGGCCAGATTTCGCTGGCGTCCGAACACGAGCCGGAGCGGCAGCACGGCCAAGAGAGCGAACAGGAACAGAAGCGGCGTGTTGAGCCGGCGCATGATCTCCGTGACGCGCCGCGCGATGCCCGTTCCGTCCTCGCCCTCGATCTCGTCGAGCGCCTGCCGAAGGCGCTCGGCGCGTGGGTCCCGGTCTACGTCTTCTTCCGCAGCACCGTCGTCGATTTCCACGCTCGCGGCAGTACTCGACATTCCAGCTTCGATCAGGTCCTCGGCGTACAGGCCGGCCGAGAACAGGCTAATCGCGCTGACGAGGAAGTAGAAGCTGAGCGGGTGCGTGTACGCCCGACTCCGCCCGACGACGACGGCAGAGGGCACGCGGCCCGGCCCCGTCGCCAGCTGGCGGAGCGTGTGCAGGAGACCGTGATCGAGGCTGAACGCTCGGCTGACGAAGTCGCGCCAGAGACGACCTAGCGTTAGCCGCTCGTCCTGATAGCGCTGTCCACACTCGTGGCAGAACGCCCCACGACGGGCCTCGCCACAGTGGGAGCACTCGCCGGAGACTGTCGGCGTGCGCCCAGCGCCCTCGGCAGGCTCTACCTCAGGGACGTCAGGCGAAGCGGAATCGGTCACGAGCGCGGACATCTCCACCAAGGTAGAACGCGTTCCCGCCCATCGATCACGCCAGGGTCTCGACCACGTCGCCCATGAGCGTCGTCAGATGTGGCTCAGCCTCGGCCGCAGCCGCCAGCACGTCAGTGATGGACACGGGGTCGAGCGCGTCTGGGAAGCACTCGTCCGTGACCACGGAGACCGCCATGCACCGCAGGTCCATGTGACGCGCGACGATGACTTCGGGCACGGTACTCATGCCGACCACGTCGGCGCCGATGCCACGGAGGAAGCGGTACTCGGCGCGCGTCTCCAGGTTAGGCCCCACGACGGCCACATAGACGCCCTGCTGAAGCCGGATGCCCCTCTTCAAGGCGGCAGCCTCGGCCCGCTGGCGCAGCTCCACGTCGTAGGGCTCGCTCATGTCTGGAAATCGAGGCCCCCAGTCCTCCACATTGGGACCTGTCAGCGGGTTGACCCCCTGGAAGTTGATGTGGTCGGTGATCAGCATGAGGTCGCCCCGGCGGTAGAGCGGGTTCATGCCGCCAGCGGCGTTCGAGATCAGAAGTGTCTCGACCCCCAGCGATGCCATCACGCGGACCGGCAGGGTCGCCTGCCACGCGCTGTAGCCCTCGTAGATGTGAAAGCGTCCTTGCATCGCCAGCACCTCGACGCCGCGGAGCGTGCCGGCGATGAGGCGACCGTCATGACTCTCGACCGTCGACAGCGGGAAGTGCGGGATCTGGTCGTACGGGATGGTCTCGCGCGCCTCGATCTCGGCCGCCAGCTTGCCGAGTCCTGTGCCGAGGATGATGCCCACGCGAGCCCCCTCGCCGACCCGCTGGCGGAGGCTGTCGGCGGCCTCTTGGACCTGAGTGCGGGCGGTATCGATGTCGGGAGTCATTGGAGCGGACAGAGGAGACGTGAACGGAGAGATGAGAGGCGCAGGCGTGCAGCGCAAATGCCGCGCACCGGCCCTGGCGGAGCGAGAACCCGCTGGCGCCCGCCAGCGGAGGCGTGGAGGGGCGCGACCGCGCTGCGGCGCACTAGTCGAGATCGTCGAGGATGCGGCGGATGCGTGCGCGTTCCTCGTCAGATGCGGAGACGCTCCGCTCCTCGCCAGTCACGAGAGAGCGCAGGTCCCAGCCGCCCGTGACCGCTGGCGGCGACTCGGGCGCGGAGTCCTCTGCCGGAGGGACTGTCGAGGCGTCCGGCCGCGGCGGCGGCATCTCCTCAGACGGAGCATAGGCGCCAGACAGAGTCGCCGGGGCCACCGGGGGCTCTTCGGGAGGGGTCGGCGGCTGGGGCGCCGAGAATGGCTCGAACGCAGGCACCGACGGCGGCGCAGGCTCGTCCGGCATGTCTGCCCATTCGCCAGCGGTCGGCTCGTCGACAGGGGCGAACACCGGGGGAGGTGTTGGCTCGTGTGGCAGGTCAGCGGCAGGCTCTGGGGGGTCGAGCGTTGCGGCGGGGTCCGGTTCAGGATCCAGGCCCGGTGGCGACGCATCCGCAGAATCCGGCTCGGGCAACGGGGATCGCTCGTTGAGGTCTGCGGGCTCCTCGCTGGCCGTCTCGCCAGCGGGGGCGTGGGGCGGCACGATCGGCTCCGCGGGCGCGGCGAGCTGCTGCGGTGGGGTCGGGAGCGCCGGTCGCTCCGCGGGCTCCAGCTTGATGAAGCCGAAGGGCTCGTCTCCCTGAAATTGGGCCAGCACCTCCAACTCGGACATGAGGAAGCCGCGCAAGCGGGCGGCGACCTCGGCCTGACGCGCGTTGAGGCGCACCACGTCCTGGCGCATCCCGTGTCGCTCGCGTTCCGCCTCGTGGAGGATCTCCTCCGCGCGAAGCTCCGCCTCCTTGACGATGAGGCGAGCCTTCTCCTCGGCGGATGCCTCGGACCTGCGAGCCGTCTCCCTCGCCGACTCCAGCGCCTCCTGGAGGGCCAGTTCCACCTTCTCGTAGTGGACCAGCTTGTTCTCCGCTTCCTGGACGCGCTCCTCGGCGCGGCGTGTATCGTCGAGCAGCTCCTCCATGCGGTCGGCCAGCTGCTTCAAGAACAGGTCGACCTCGGTGGGGTCGTAGCCCCGGAATCCCTTGTCGAACTTCTTCCGTCGAACGTCGAGAGGCGTGAGGTTCATGGCCGGTCAGGGCTGGCGGACGGACTTGCGGGACGGCGGGTGCGGCGGCGACCCGGGCGTCGCTCGCCGTCGGCGCGTGGCGCTTCGGGGGCCGTTTCTGAGACGGCCGGCGCGGTAGTTCGGAGCGTTTGCTGCGCCATGGACGCGGCTGCATCTGCGCGCGCTTCGACCTCCGCGGCACGCGCCATGGCCGCCTCGGCCTCCCGTCCCAACCGGGCACTGCGGACGGCCAAGGCAGCCGCCGCAGCGGCGAGCACGCCGAGCGAGACGAGGAGGGGGAAAACCATATCGTGAAGGTACGACGCAGTCCCAACGAGGCTCCGCTGGCGGATCGCGTGGCGTTACGGGCGCGGACCGAAGAGGGCGGTCCCCACGCGGACGTGCGTCGAGCCCTCCTCGATGGCAACCTCGAAGTCGCCGCTCATGCCCATCGACAGAACCGACAACGGCTGAGGCGCACGGTCGAACAGCTGGCGCAGACGTCGGAAGGCCGGGCGAACGATCCGCTCCAGGTCGGCCTCGTCGCGCGCGATCTGGGCCATGCCCATCAGGCCGACCGGCGTCAGATGCTCCAGATCGGAGACGGCCGCCAGCAGGTCGAGGGTAGCCTCGGGCTCGACGCCGTGCTTGGCCTCCTCGCCGGAGATGTTGACCTGCACGAGGACGGGCAGCACGCGGTCGGCATCCGCGGCTTTCTTATCCAAGGCACGCGCCAGTCGCCCGCTGTCGAGCGCGTGGAACAGGTCCGAGTAGGCAGCAGCATCTCGGGACTTGTTGCGCTGAAGCGATCCGATCAGATGCCAGCGCACGTCGCCACCAGCGTGCTCGCCGGGGAGCGCTTCGGCCTTCTCGGACAGCTCCTGGACGCGGTTCTCGCCGAGGTCTCGGAGGCCCGCAGCGACGGCGGCATGGACCGTCGCCAGCGGGCGCGTCTTGGTCACGGCCACCAGGGTTACGTCGGCGGCGTCTCGGCCGGAGCGGTGTGCGGCATCGGCGATCTGCTGGCGGACGCGCTCGGCACGCTCGGCGATCGCTGCCGTCAGATCCGTGGAGTCAGTCGAAGTCATGCGAGGCCTAACCGCTGGAGCGCCCCGTGGGATCCAGGTGCCCACGACACCCGACACCGGTTCCATTGTTACCGACACGGTACCCGCCCGCAGGGTCTGTTTTGTGGAATCGACCCGTTGGCCGGGTTGTTGTCACGCTGGCTAGCATCACCCGTCTGGTCCAATGCCTCCTGCTTCTACTCTCCACGCTGCACGCTCAGAATGGCTCGCCGGCGATGCAGACGCGTGGGCCCGCTACCTCGCGTGCCTCCGCCAGCAGGATTCCACCCCCGCAACGACCGACCGGCCTCGAAATACTCGACGGCCCGTACGGCCTCGCCAGCGGGGACGCGCCAACGCGTGACGCAGGATCGGGCGGTTCTGCGTAGGATGGGTACACCCTCCTTGCTACGCCATGCCCGTCCACGAGATTGACTACCGCCTCATCGGCGACGACCTGCAGATCGTCGAGATCGAACTCGACCCCGGTGAAGCCGTCCGCGCCGAGGCCGGCGCGATGCTCTACACCGACGAAGCGATTCGGATGGACACCGGGACCGGCGGTGGGTTCATGAAGGGACTCAAGCGGCGGATTGCCGGCGAGAGCTTCTTCATCACGTCATTCACGAACGAGGGCTCGACCAAGGCACGCGTCGCGTTCAGCGCCCCCTACCCCGGCAAGGTGGTCCCGCTCAACCTGAGCCACTACGGCGGGCGGTTCCTGTGCCAGAAGGACACGTTCCTCTGCGCCGCCAAGGGCATCGAGATCGAAGTCGCCTTCACCAAGAAGATCGGCGCGGGGCTGTTCGGCGGTGAGGGCTTCATCCTCCAGAAGCTGACCGGCGACGGGCTGGCGTTCTGCCATGCCGGCGGCACCATCGTCGAGCGCGACCTGGCCGGTGGCGAGCGGCTCCGCGTGGATACGGGCTGCCTGGTGGCCTTCTCCGAGACGGTCGACTACGACATCCAATTCCAGACGGGCTTTAAGAACGCGCTCTTCGGTGGCGAGGGCCTCGTCGTGGCGACGGTCACCGGGCCGGGCAAGGTGTTCCTCCAAAGCCTCCCGTTCTCGCGCCTCGCCGACCGCATCGTGGCCGCCAGCCGGATGTACGGCCGCCAGGGGGAGACCAGTCGCGGCGGCTCCGGCGCGCTGGGCGCCATCGGTGGCCTCGCCGCTGGTGGGCTCCTCGGAGGCATCCTCGGCGAGGACAACTAGCCGGTCCCGCTGGCGCCAGCGGAGCGCCGCGCCTAATTCGTTGCCCACCGGATACGGGCGTTCGAGGTCTGGACGCCTGCAGAAACGCGGATGTCCATTCCTTAGGCACGGTACCCTCTCGCCATGACCCTTCTCGTCCTCGGGGCCTCAGGCGGCTGCGGCCGGTGGCTGTGCCGCCTCGCGACGCAGCGCGGGCACCAGGTTCGCGCAGTGGTGCGCCCGGCCACGCCTTTCGACCCGCCCGACGGCGTCGATGTCGTCCGGGCCAGCGTCCTCGACGACGGTGTCATCGAGCGGCATCTCGACGGCTGCGACGCTGTCCTCTCCGCCCTGGGAATCAAGCGCCGGTCGGCTCTCAACCCGTGGTCTGCCTTGGCCTCTCCGCCAGACCTCACGACGCGAGTCGCCAAGACGCTGGTCGAGGCCATGAATGCGAGCGGGATCCGCCGCGTCATCGCCATCAGCGCGGGAGGTGTGCGTGAGAGCATCGAACACGTCCACCCGCTGTTTCGGCGGCTGATCGGCCACAGCAGCATGTCGGCGGCGAACGCGGACCTGGCGGGGATGGAGTCGGTGTTCGCATCGAGCGACCTCAACTGGATGGCCGTCCGCCCGACGACGCTCACCCCCGGTGGCCCCAGCGGATCGGCGCGCGTCGTTGATCGCTACGGGCTCACGACGCGAATCGCACGCTCGGATGTCGCGACATGGATGCTCGATGCCGTGGAGGCACCCACTCCGTCCGAGAACCGGACCCCGATGATCGCCTCGTGAGGACTGGAGACGGCCAGGCGCGGCGCCTCCGGCGGGCGGACGAGACGCCCGTGGCGAGCGCACCTACCGTCAGCTCGCCGCGACGCTCGCCAGCCGGCTGATGGTCACCGACCCGCTGGCGACCAGCCGCATCGCCAGCGGGACTGCGACAAGTAATGGCATCCACCTCAGTGGACAGCGCCTCGCTTCGGTCGCGCGGTCGTTCCAGAACCGCACGGGATCGCCGCGCATCGCATCTGTCTGGCGACACAACTCGATACCGTGTTCCCCTTCGGACACTCAGCATGCGCGTTCTCTCGATCCTGCTGGCGACTGGCCTGTTCACGTCAGCCAGCGCACAGCCACAGTCCTACTCGAACGAGTATCCCGCCACCGTAGACCAGCTTTCGGTTACCCTGCCGAGTGCATTCTCGCATGCATCGCCGACCGAACTTGAAGAGGGAGCCCTGTTCTGGATCGCCATGACCGAGCCAGGAGACGTCATGAGCATTACCACAACCCGAAACCTTTCGTGGGTCCGGCGGCAGCTCTACAAGCGAGGGTGGGGGCTCCGTGGGTCCAGCGACGGCGTCGAGTACGTCCGCATGCATCTGTCGGAGGTCGCGCTTGATCCGTCGCTGGAGGCCTCTGCCACGTCCGCATTTCGGGCTGTCGGCATCGGCCACAACGTTGGCGAGGCAGGGATCCTGGTCCGAGGATGTGAAGCGACGTTCTGCTACACCGTCACTGCTGCGGGTCCCACGGACAGAGACCGGGGATCACGTACTCAAGCTTCTGAACTGCTTGCGGGCGTTCGCCTACGGTAGATGGCCAACCTCCTGCTGGCGTGCGCCAGCGGGTCAGCAGGTAGCGGACCCGGGCAACGCGTCGAACCAGGGCGCTTGGAGGGGCCACATCAGATGAGACTGTGTCTCGCGCGAGACCTCGACCCGGAAGTCCCGGCGGCTCGGCACGGAGAGTCTGACGGTGACGGTCCGCCAGCGCGGGCCCATGCGACCTGGTCTCAGTCGCCCGTTATCATCGGGTAGCGAGCCTGTCTCGCAGTTCCGCTGGATGCCCTCTGCCCCACCTCGACCCGAGCCGATGACGTCGAAGTCCACACCGATTCTCCTGGTCACCGTTCTCCTCGCTGCCTGCTCGACGGCCAGCCTGCCCGAGGATGGTGGGCAAGCCACTGGAGAGTCCATGACCGCCGCCACGGACAGCAACCCTCTACTGGCCGACTGGGACACGCCGTTCGGCGCCCCGCCGCTGGACGCCATCGAAGAGGCCCACTTCCTGCCAGCCTACGACGTCGCCCTGGCGAGCCACACCGCCGAGATCGAGGCCATCGCCTCCAACCCCGAGGCGCCGACGTTCGACAACACGATGCTGGCCATGCAGCAGGCGGGCCGCGAGCTGGGCCGCATCTCGCGGGTGTTCTTCAACCTCACCAGCTCGGCCTCGAACGACGGGATCCGCGCCATCCAGCGCGAGATGAGCCCGCGGCTGGCGGCGCACAGCGCCTCGATCACGCTCAACCCCGACCTGTTCGCGCGCATCGACGCGCTCTACCAGCAGCGCGAGACGCTCGGCATGGAGCCGCAGCAGGCCCGTCTGCTCGAGACCACGCGCGAGGACTTCATCCGCGCCGGCGCGCAGCTTGAGGGCGCCGACCGCGAGCGCTTCGCCGAGACCCGCTCGTCGCTGGCGGGCCTCTACACCCGGTTCGCCCAGAACGAGCAGGCCGACCGCGAGGCGTGGACGCTCGAGCTGAGCCCCGAGGACGTCGCGCTCCTGCCCGACTTCATCGTCTCGGCCGCGGCCGGCGCAGCGGCCGACCGGGGAATGGACGGCCACGTCATCACGCTCGCCCGCTCCAGCGTGGAGCCGTTCCTCCAGGCGTCCCCGAACCGCGAGCAGCGCGAGATCGCCTGGCGCGCCTGGACCCAGCGCGGCTCCAACGCGAACGCCAACGACAA
>JBCDLV010000107.1:0-10092 GCA_038744895.1 Bacteroidota bacterium
ATCGCAGGGACGCCGTCTTCGATCAGGTAGGCCAACTCGACGCCTTTCTCAGCGGCGGGTTGGGCCACGAGGTCGAGCGCCTCCTCGACGCACTGGCGGATATCGAAGGGGTGGGCCTCCAGGTCGAGCATCCCCGCCTCAATCTTCGAGAAGTCCAGGATGTCGTTGATGATCGTCAAAAGGGCATCGCCGGACGTGCGGATGGTCTCCACGAACTCCCGCTGTTCCATGTCGAGGGCCGTGTCGAGCAGCAGCGACGTCATCCCGACGACGCCGTTCATGGGCGTGCGGATCTCGTGGCTCATGTTGGCCAGAAACTCCGACTTCGCCCGGGTGGCCGCCTCGGCGGCATCGCGAGCCGCGGTGATCTCTACCGCGGCCGCCACCTCCGCGGTGATGTCTCGCGACACCCCGACCAGGCTGACGACCTCACCCTCTTCGTCTTTGAGTGGCACCTTGGTGGTCAGCAGCCACCCCTCGGGGGTCCGCTCCTTCTTTCCGAGCAGAGGCTCACCCGACTCGATGACGCGTAGGTCATCTGCATACGCGTCATCGCCTACCCCATCGGCGCGGACTTCAGCGTCCGTCTTGCCCAGGGAGTCCGCTGGCGACTCGAACCCGAGTGCGGAAGCGCTCGCCTTGTTCCGCAGGGTGGCCCGTCCGTGCCGGTCCTTGACGTAGATCTGGTCGGGGATCGTATCGATCACGGTCTGGAGCAGCTGGCGCTGCGCGTTGACCTCGGCCTCGCGCGCCTCCGCCGCCGCCTTGGCGACGACAAGTGCTGTTTCGGCCTCCTTCTGCTCGGTCACGTCCCGCATGACGGTGACGAGGCCCGTGACCTCACCATCCACCCGGAGGGGAACTCGGGTCGTCTCTTTCCATCCGGTCCCGAAGCCCGTTCGGGATGCCACGTCGCGGACCGGCTCACCGGTCTTCATCACCTGCATGTCCTCCTCGTGGAAGGCACGCGCGTGCTCCCGCGGAAGCTCGGAGTCGAAGATGGAGAGCCCGATGGTCGGCTCGACCTTGTCGAACCCGAGCAGTTTGGCATCGGCCAGGTTTCGGGTCATGCAGCGTCCCTCGCGGTCCTTTACCGTGATCGCGTCCGGGATCGCATCGATCACCGTGCGCAACAGGCGGCTGCGCATCTCGAGCTCACGACGCCCCTCCCGAAGGGCCGATCGGGTCTGCACGTACGCGGTGGACGCCACGCCCGCGAGGCACGCGAGGACTACGGTGTACCCGACCAGCAGGAGAGCGCTGGACGTGTGCGCTCCAGCCCCGATGACCGAAAGAGCCAGCATACCGGCATAGGCCGCCACAGCCGTCCACACATGCCACACGGATCTCGCGTACGGCGCGGTGGCGAGCACGGTCGCCGCGCTCACCGTGAGGGTTCCGATGGTCCAGGGCACGTCGAACCCGTTGACCGCTCCGAGCCACCCGAAGTAGGCGATGATGCAAGACCCTGCCACGACGGACAGGCTCCACAACCGCTGGCGGACCCACCTGCTCACGAGTGAGAGGCCCGCCAACGAGACAATGCAGGCCGCTACCACGATGCGCCAGATGAGAGGGTCGGTGTAGCGGTCTCCTCCGATGGCCTGATACACGAACCAGAATGTGATGATCGAGCCCCCCGCCAGCACGAGCATCCACCGAAGGGAGCGGACGAGAGTCTCGGAGGACTCTGCGCGGGTTCTCATCCACGACACCGTGGCGTCCGGTCGGCGCTCCAGAACGTCGGACGCCCAGCGGACCACGGGGCGGAACAGGAAGAGCGCCTCGATCACCAGGACAACAAGCGTCAGGACCATGAGCGACAGCTCGATCCACCGCAACCGCTCGATCGCTTCTCGCGAGCCTTCGTCTATGGCGAAGACCACGCGGTCCATGGCCGGCAGGAACGCCTGCTCGCCCGCCAGGATGGCGGACATCGCCTCGTCGGCAGCCGTCGAATCTCCGTCCCGGTACGCGTCGGCGAATCGCTCGACGGACCGGCCCACGCGCCCCACGACGGCCGTGAGAGAGTCCAGCTGGGAGCGCTCCGGACCCGGGGCGAGACCTGGTAGGCCCAGCGCCTCATCCCCGTCGAGCAACCCCACATGCACCTGGGACCATGTGGCCGCTGTCTCCCGGAGACTCTCAAGACGTTGTTGCCGTCCCTCGGACGAACGTTGGATCGCAAGCGCGTCCTTGGCGATGGTCTGGCTCAGCATCCGCTGGCGGCCGGCCAGGTTCACCTCGCGGCTGTCGGACGTGTGCTGGACGAGCGTGTACTGGACCAGCCCCTGGGCCGCGAGCGCCAGCAGGGCGATGAGCGACAACGCAAAGATGTAGCGAGACGTGAGTCGCCGACGGAGGATCTGAGCGCGAGACATGGAGGACGATGACCTGTACCCTGTATCGGCCCTGGCACGTGGGCCTAAAGACGGTGCAAGCCTGACAGAGGGGTCCCCCGCAGCTGGCCACCGGGTTCGGCGAGCCCTCTCCAGGGTCCGTTAGCCTTAGCCCGCTGGCGCCAGCAGCGATTCTCTTCATGGCAATAACGGATGACATGATGACAGCACCTCTGGCGTGGCACGTCCTTGGCACGACGGAGCGCGATTCCATTCCGATCCGCTGGCGCCCGGTCCGTCCGCCAGCCTGACAGAACGCGACCCCATGAACCTCCAAAAGCTGACCGTCAAAGCCCAAGAGGCCGTCCAGCAGGCGGCCGAGATCGCACAGTCTCGCACCCACCAGGGCATCGAGCCCCCCCACCTGCTCAAGGCCTTCCTCCAGGACACCGGTGGCCTGGCGGTGACGCTCCTGGACCGCCTCGACGCCAACGCCGACACCCTCGGCGCGCTCACAGACCGCGCGCTCGATGCCCTGCCAACGGTGACGGGGGCCAGTGTCTCCGGCCAGTACGTCGGCCAGGAGCTCAACCAGGTGTTCGACGCCGCGCTCAAGGAGGCCGAGGCACTCGGCGACGACTACGTCGCGACGGAGCACCTCCTGATCGCTCTTGCGGAAGTCTCCGGGCCCATCGCGAACGCACTCCAAAGCCAGGGCGTGACGAAGGACACGCTCCTCGGTGTGCTTCAACAGGTACGCGGTGGGCAACGAGTGGCTGACCCGTACGCGGAGTCCAAGTACGACGCGCTGAACCGGTATGCACGCGACCTCAACGAGGCCGCCCGCAAAGGCAAGATCGATCCCGTCATCGGGCGGGACGACGAGATCCGGCGCGTGCTCCAGATCCTGTCGCGCCGGACGAAGAACAACCCGGTACTGGTCGGCGAGCCCGGTGTCGGCAAGACGGCGATTGCCGAGGGCCTCGCGATTCGGATCGTCGAGGGCGACGTGCCGGAGGGGCTTCAGTCGAAGCGTGTGCTGGCGCTCGACATGGGCGCGCTGATCGCGGGCGCGAAGTACCGCGGCGAGTTCGAGGACCGCCTGAAGGCCGTCGTCAAGGACGTCGCGGACTCCGATGGCGAGGTCATCCTGTTCATCGACGAGATCCACACGCTCGTCGGCGCGGGCGGCGGCGACGGCGCCATGGACGCAGCCAACATCCTCAAGCCCGCCCTCGCGCGCGGCGAGCTCCGCGCGGTCGGCGCGACGACGCTGGACGAGTACCAGAAGTACTTCGAGAAAGACAAGGCCCTCGAACGACGCTTCCAGATGATCCTGGTGGCCGAGCCCTCCGTGGAGGACACCGTCGCCATCCTGCGCGGGATCCAGGACCGGTACGAGGTTCACCACGGCGTCCGCATCACCGACGGCGCCATCGTGGCGGCGGCGGAGCTCTCGGACCGCTACGTGTCGAACCGCTTCCTCCCCGACAAGGCCATCGACCTGATCGACGAGGCCGCCAGCAGGCTCCGTATCCAGATCGACTCGACGCCAGAGGAGTTGGATGCCGTGGAGCGCGAGATCCGGACGCAGGAGATCGCCCGCGAGGCTGTGCGCCGGGAGGCGGCGCGGCGCGAGGGCGACGACGTGCAGGTGGGGCAAATCACCGAGCGGCTGGCGAACCTGGAGGAAGAACGTGACCGGTTGCGGGCTCGCTACGAGCAGGAGCGCGACCTCGTGACGACGATCAAGGAGTCCAAGGCTGGAATCGACCGCCTCAAGACGGAAGCAGCTGACCTGGAGCGGCAGGGCGACTTCGGCCGGGTGGCCGAGATCCGCTACGGCGAGGTTCCTGCGCTGGAGCAGCGGATCACCGAGGCGACCAACCGGCTGGCGGAGGTGCAATCCGACGGCGCGATGCTCAAGGAGGAGGTCGACGCCGAGGACATTGCGGACGTGATCTCGCGGGCCACCGGGATCCCTGTGTCGAAGATGCTGGAGACGGAGCGCGAGAAGCTGCTCCACCTGGAGCGGGAGATCGAACGACGCGTCGTCGGGCAGCCCGAGGCCGTCGAGGCCGTCTCGAATGCCGTCCGCCGCAGCCGCGCCGGACTCCAGGAGCAGGACCGGCCGCTGGGCAGCTTCATCTTCCTCGGCACGACGGGCGTCGGCAAAACCGAGTTGGCGAAGGCCCTCGCGGAGCAGCTGTTCGACGACGAGGGCGCGCTCGTGCGGATCGACATGTCGGAGTACCAGGAGCGCCACACGGTCTCGCGGCTGGTCGGCGCGCCTCCCGGCTACGTGGGCTACGACGAGGGCGGACAGCTCACCGAGGCCGTCCGCCGCCGTCCGTACTCCGTGGTCCTGCTCGACGAGTTCGAGAAGGCCCACCCGGAGGTGTACAACGTGCTGCTCCAAGTCCTCGACGACGGACGTTTGACCGACTCGAAGGGCCGCGTGGTGGACTTCTCCAACACCATCGTCATCATGACCTCGAACCTCGGGTCCGAGATCATCGCGCAGCGCCTGGACGGCGACCGTGAGGTCTCGGAGCCGGAGCTCGACCGGATCAAGGACGAACTGGTACAGCTCCTCCGCCAGCGGCTCCGGCCGGAGTTCCTCAACCGGATCGACGAGACGGTCATCTTCCGTCCGCTCGGCAAGGCGCAGATCCGCCAGATCGTCGAGATCCTGTTCGCGCGCACGCGCCAGCTGGCGGCCCGGCAGGGCATCGACCTCGTGCTGACGGACACGGCCAAGGACGCGTTGGCGGCCGAGGGCTTCGACGCTGCGTTCGGCGCGCGCCCGCTCAAGCGGGTGCTCCAGCGCCAGGTGGCCAACCCGCTGGCGCAGCAGGTGCTGGCGGGCCTGGTGGCCGAGGGCGACGCAGTCGTGATCGACGCGGCCGAGGGCGGCGGGGTGACGCTGGAGACGGTCCCTGCTGGCGAGCCGATTCCCGAGACGGCCTCTTCTGCGGACCGCCCGCGCCAGCCGGGCCCGGTGGGGCCGATGGCGCCAGCGGGCGAGGCGTAGCGCTCAGTCTCCCGCTGGTGGCCGTCGCCAGTGGGGAACATCAGGACAGAGGGATTCAAATCGGGAAACGCGGCAGGGGACAAGGCCACTTCCCTGTGCCTGTCTGGCGCGTGTGGAGATGACCGCCTATTCTGCCCACCTATGTCTAGTCGCCTTTGGCTGCTCGCTCTCGTTCTACTCACTCTACCCGCTGACGCGCAGGGTACCCGAGTCGACTACACGGGGTCGATTACACCGCTTGAAGGTCTCGAGGGCGACGATGAACATGGCCATTCCGTAGCCATTTCTGACCGATGGGCGGTTGTGGGCGTACCCGGTGATGACCATGGGGGGGCACGCGACGCTGGATCAGCGATTGTGTATGCTCGCACAGGAAGCGATTGGACGTTCGTCGAACGTCTTCGGCTTCCCAGGAGCGAGATCAGAGATCGCGCCCGATTCGGTACAGCTGTCGACATCGAAGGGGACCGCATTGTCGTCGCCTCACGAACGGTGACGGATGTTTATGTCTACCAGCGAGCCGGGCACGGTGGGTGGGTACGGACAGCCATCGTCGAATTCCCGCTACCGGAGTCATACTCTGGCACGTTTATCTCGCTTCAAGGCGACCGGCTGCTCGCGTCAAAGGGGGAGTTCTCGCTGCTTGGTCCCGGTGCGTATGAAGCCACCTATGCCAACGGGCACTGGGTCATCTCCGACTCGTTGTCGACAACCCGAGTGGGCTCTACCGGAACGGCATCGCAAGCAGCATTCACAGACTCGCTGGCGGCGTTCGCCGTGGCCTCGTCCGGTCAGGAGGAAGGTCGCGTTATCGTTTTTGAGAGAACCTCTAGTGGATGGCGAGAAACAGAGCCTTTCGATGTCTCCAATGTGCGGCTCATCGAATCGCTCGCTGTCAGACGTAACCGGATCTCACTTTCAGCAAGATGGAACGGGTTTGTGCCCGATTCCATCGTAGTCGCAGAGCGAACGCAAGGCACCTGGGCTGAGACAGAGCGCTTTGCCGTCCGGGTTGGTGACAGAGTGCTGAGTGGGGTCCCTTCCATCGCCCTGACCGATTCGTCTGTGGTGGCAGTGGCGGGCCTGTCCAGTGAAGTAGGAGTCGCTGAGATTCGTGTTGGCAGTGGTGGGGCCAACGCCGAGTGGCGAGGCGGCACGTTCATCGACGACGGAAACCCGCTCGTACGGAATTCGCGCCTGGCTCTGAGTGACAGCCTGATGGTCGTTGGGTACCCCAATGCCTATACTGGCTTGCTACGTACGAGAGAGGGGGTAGCCGTCGCCTTCACGCTGGGCGACAACGACCAGTGGCTCCCTAGCAAGCTCATGCCTCCAGGAGTCGAGCGCTCGGAGCAGTTCGTAGGCCTCGGGCTCGCTGCTGACGGGCGCCAGCTTCTCGTCCGAGGTGCCGACGGCGCTCGTGTCCACACGCGCAGCGACGATGAATGGACTGACGGTACACTCATCGGCGGAGGAAGCACTGACGAGACGTCGATGTCACTCGCGATCGCCATTGAGGGACCTCTTGCTATCATCGGAACGCCTGACGGTTTGGGTTCCGTCCGCTCTTATTACTACGGGGATAAGGAGTGGCAACAAGTGGATGGCTTATCGGGGGGAGGCGGGCGAAGTCCATGGATTGCCCTTGACGGGAATCGTGCTCTTATCGGAAGCGCTAGACAGGGCGGCGCTTGCTCATTCACATTCGACGGGACCCGTTGGCGACCTGACGGTATGTGTTTCCGTCGAGACGAAGTCGACTTTGGCTCCGCTGTCGCGCTGAGTGGGTCACGTGCCGTCGTGGCCTCGCGGGACCCAAGAGATGGTGGTCTAGGACGCGTCTCTGTGTTCGAGGATACTGGCGATCGCTGGGCTCTGGTGACCACGATCGAAGGCACAACGTCTGGACTCTTTGGGTTTTCCGTGGCGACAGATGGGAGTCGCGTGGTAGCCAGCGCACCGGGATTCTCGGGGGCTACCAGCGCACCGGAGCCGGTCACGGTATTCAGCGGATTGGTGCCCGTATCGACAGCTACGCTCGTCACGCCGGGCACACGATCGACAGCAGGATCAGCAATCGCTCTCGACGGCGATCGGCTTGTTGTAGGCGTCCCACTCGACGACAGTGATGGCGACGATGCGGGCGCCGCATACCTCTTCGAGTTCGACGGGACCGCATGGTCAGTCCCTCAACGCCTCCGTCCTTCGTCGCCTCTTCGGGAAGGCGACCGCTTTGGTGCATCTGTGGCGGTCTCTGGACCCCGGATTTTTGTCGGTGCGCCGCGTGATGACATGGACGGAATGGACTCTGGAACAGTCCATGTCTTTGAGTCATCGTTCCGGACTCCGAGCGACCCACCTCTCGATGTCCGTGAGATCGTTCTGAGCAGTCCCGCTCCGAACCCGTCACGTCGCGAAACTCGGCTCTCGCTCTCTTTGCCAACGCCGGATCGCGCTACCGTAACTCTCCACGACGCTCTGGGCCGTCACGTCGCAACCGTGCTCGACGGACAAACCGGCCAAGAGACTACCCTAGAGGTCAACACCTCATCACTAGCGCCAGGTGTTTACTTCATTCGGGCCCGCGTGGGTGCAACCCTTGTGACGCGCCCTCTATCTGTCGTCCGCTGAGTCGCGGGCCGGAGACACGTTTGAGGTCAAACGATGGTCACTCTGTCTGCGTCCAGACCGCCAGCTCGTTGCCGGACGGGTCACGGAAGTGGAAGCGCCGGCCACCGGGAAAGTCGAACGGCGCGGTCGAGATGACGCCGCCAGCGGACTCCACGGCGGCGAGGCTGGCGTCGAGGTCGTCCGAGTACAGGATCACGAGGGGTCCGCCAGCGCCGCGGGGCTCTCCCTGCTCCATGCCGCCCTGCTCACGGCCGTCGCCTTGGATGCCCGCGTAGGACGGTCCGTAGTCGGTGAACTGCCACCCGACGGCGGCCGTGTAGAAGCGCTTGGCCTCGGCCAGGTCGCGAACGGTGAACTCGATGTAGTCGATGGTGTGGTGTCTCGGCACAGCTGGCGGAGGGAGTAGAAGGAATTAGACGACCGCGGCCTTCCATCGGCCGCGGCGAAACAGGATGACGGCGAAGGACGCAGCGGCGACTTCTGCGACGACGATCGTGACGTACACGCCCAACTCGCCGAGGCCGAGGGGGAGCGCCAAGGCCCACGCCAGCGGGAGCTGGAGCGCCCAGTAGCACGCCAGGTTGATGTAAGTCGGCGTCATGGTGTCACCGGCACCGTTGAAGGCTTGGGGCAGGATCATGGCCCACGCCAGCACGACGTAGCCGTAGGCGATGACGCGGAGGCACTCCGCCCCCACCGAGAGCACGGCGGGGTCGTCGGTGAAGAGGCCCACGAGGGCGTCGTCGAACACGATGTACAGGACCGATACCGCGCCGAGGACGACCGTCGCCGTAGTGCCCGCCAGCCAAACCGACCGCTCGGCGCGCTCTGGCTTGCCGGCGCCGAGGTTCTGCCCGACCAGCGTCGCCGCGGCGTTCGACAGGCCCCACGCCGGGAGCAGCGTGAACAGGAAGATGCGAACCGCGATGGTGTAGCCCGCCAGCGACTCGGCGCCGAACTCGGCCACGATGCGGACGAGAAACACCCACGAGGTGGTGGCGACGATGAGTTGGGCGATCCCGCCAGCGGAGGTCTTGATGAGCTGGAGCATCACCGCGACGCGAACCTGCACGTGGTGGGCCGCCACGCGCAGATGCTTCCCGCCTCGCAGCAGCACCGCCAGTTGGACACACACGGCGATACCCCGGCCTGTGTTGGTCGCCACGGCTGCCCCGGTCACGCCCAGCTCCGGGAACGGGCCCCAGCCAAAGATGAGCATCGGGTCGAGCACGAGGTTGATCCCGTTGGCAAGCCAGAGGACGCGCATCGCGATCGCGGCATCGCCCGCCCCCCGGAATGCCGCATTCAGCACGAACAGGAGCATGATGATCGCGTTGCCGCACAGCATCCACGTGGTGTAGCCCGTGCCGATGGCGACGGTCTCGGCGTCGGCGCCCATCAGCCGGAGCACGTCGTCTGCGAACAGCAGCCCGGCGGCGGCGAACGGCACCGAGGCCACCAGGGCGACGGCGGCCGCCTGGACCGCAGACCGGGCGGCGCCCTCCGCGTCCTTCTCGCCGATGCGGCGCGACACCAGCGCCGTGGTCCCCATCGCCAGCCCGATCGCCACGGCGTACATCAGCGACAGCACCGACTCCGTCAGGCCGACCGCGGCCACCGCTGGCGCACCGAGCGACGACACCCAATACACGTCGACCACCGCGAAGACGGACTCCATGACCATCTCCAGGACCATCGGCACCGCCAGCAGGAGGAGCGCCTGCCCCAGAGGCCCCTCGGTGTAGTCGCGGTCGGACCCGCGGACGGCGTCGGCGAGGTCGCGCAGCACGCCTCGCACGCTGGCCTCGGCCGCGGGCCTATCCGGTGCGGGAATTGGATCAGTCACAGACGCGCGGTAGAGCGTTCCAGGATCGCCTCACGCAGTGACATCGGCGTGGCGCGCGGAAAACCTCGCAGAGTCTTGGGAGCCGCCGTCGCGTCGCGTCTTTCGATCAGACCGATCAGGAGTCCATCGCGCGGCGAACCTCGGAGGCTGCCATCGGCTCGTCGGCGGCGTCGAGCATGTCGGCCGCATGAGTGAGGGCCCGCATCACGTCTCCGGGGATGGCCTCGCCAGCGGACCGGGCC